>JALZAI010000091.1 GCA_030948475.1 Actinomycetota bacterium | reverse complement strand
TGGACGCGAACGCTCTCGTTGACGCCGACGAAGTGGACGACGCCGACGCTGACGCGGCGGACGCCGACGACGATATCGACCGGTTCGCCACTGGTTCCCGGGACTTGCTTTGGCCGCCCGCGCGCTGCGGCGCACCGCCCGAGCCCCCGAAACCGACAACGGCGACACCGACGATGATCCCGACGAGGGCGACAAGGCCGATGATTCCGACGACACGCCGACGGCCCCACCCGCCGATCTTCTTTCGCGGCGAAGCTGTAGTAGGTGGCGGAGACGGCCCAGTGCCCGCGCCCGGCGCCGTACGCAGCACGGTGCCCTCACCCGACGGAGCGAGCGACGAGGCGACCTTCGAGGGGATGGGCGATGCGGTGACGTCGTCTGACGGGATGGGCGGTGCGGTGACGTCGTCCGAGGGCGTGCGGATCACGGTAGCGACCTCCCGCGAGTTGGCGCCCACGGCCGCCGGGCTCGGCGGCGGTGTCGCTGTGCTCGCGAGGTCCAAGGCTGCCGCCCATGTCTGCACAGCCCATCGCGCGCTCTCCGACGACAGGCCGTACGAGTGTTCGAGCCTTCCTGCGAGCTGCGCGGCCACCGTGTCCACGTCGCTGATACGCGAATCGGTTCTCAGCCGGGTCGGGACCCCGGCTTCGAGCGCTGTGACGAGCAACGCGACCTCGCGCGGGCGGTCCGGGAGTTTGTCCCGCAACGTATTGCGGCACAGGTTGGGCTGCGAGGTCAACGCGTCCAAACCGAAGCGCCCCAGCGTCTCGGTCAGCGCTCGGTCTGCTTCAGCCACGCGTCGTCTCGATCCAATCCGGGCTCATGGGTGACCATGCGGTTCCCAAGAGCTCCCCCACCGGGAGGCCTATGTGACATTGTGCGACGCAGTATGCCGCAGGGGGCAAGGAACGATCGAAAGGTAGGCTTTGTGGCCGGATTGCGCGAGGGCACCCGAGTAACACTTGGCGCCGTTGGCAGGGAATATGTCGTTGGCCAGACGTTGGGCGTCGGCGGTCAGGGCGCGGTGTACAGACTGACATCGCCCTGCGGGAAGCAACCGCTCGCGGCGAAGTGGTACCACCCAGCTGCCGCCTCCCCGACGCAGCGGCAGCGCGTGGAGCACCTCATCGCACGTGGACGGCCGAGCAGCGCGTTCCTGTGGCCAATCGACCTCATCACCGCCGCCGACGACCCGGGCTTCGGCTACGCCATGCCCCTTCGCGACGCGCGGCTCGTCCCGCTCGCCGTGCTGATGGCGGCGCGCAAACGGTTGCGGCTGGCGGCCGCGTGCGCCGCCGCAGAGCAGCTGGCCGATGCCTTCCTGGCCCTACACGCCTCGGGGCTTTGCTATGCGGACATCAGCTTCGGCAACGTCTTCCTCGACCCCAACAGCGGCGCGGTGCAGATCTGCGACAACGATAATGTCGGCGTGGACGGAGCCCGCACAGACGTCCTCGGAACGCCGTACTTCATGGCGCCCGAAGTGGTGCGCGGCGAGGCAGCTCCCAGCAGGGAGACGGATCGGTTCTCGCTGGCGGTGTTGCTCTTCTGCCTGCTGACTCGCCACCATCCGTTGCTCGGGGCCCGCGAGCAACGGGTCGAGAACCTCGACGCGACGTCCTTGATAACACTCTTCGGCGACGACCCGGTGTTCATCTTCGATCCCGACAACGGATCCAACCGACCGGTCCCCGGCGTGCATGACAACGTATTGGTCATCTGGCCAGTGCTGCCCGGGTTCGTGCGCCGACTCTTTCTCCGCTCCTTCACCCTGGGCCTTCGCGACGCGCGGACGGGGCGGGTCGCCGAGTCCGAATGGCGCCGCTGCATGCGCAGGTTGCGCCACCTGACCCTGCAGTGCCAGCGCTGTGGTGCCGAACAGTTCTTCGATCCGGATGGTCCCAACGGACAACGGTGCGCTGCGCCGGATTGCGGCGAACCCCTTGGGCGACCCGTCTTGCTTGAGGCGGGCACCACAATCGTTCTGCAACCGGGCCGAATCGTTTGGCCCGACGACCTGACGACGACCCCTACCGGCGGTGTCGGGCCGGTGGCCGAGGTGCTCCTGAACGCGAGGACCGGAGCCCTTGGTTTGCGCAACGCGTCCGACTCCGCGTGGACGCTGCTCCGGGCCAACATGCCGCCGACCACCATCGCTTCGGGCCAGGCGATCGTAATGCGTGACGGGATGCGCCTCGTGATCGGTGAGCTGACCTGCAGGCTGGTCGTCTGACCGGTGGGGCACGCCGCGGGGGCTAGGTATCGTCGTCGCCGTTCGCGGGTGTAGTTCAATGGCAGAACATCAGCTTTCCAAATCCAGCGCCTGAGGACGATCAGGCCCAGAATCCCAGTGATCCTGGGCCTTCTGACGTTCCAGAACGGTCGGCAGATGACGGTGGTCGCCCCTCGTTTGCCGGCGCTTATCCGGCATCACCGAGCCGGGCAGCTACGCGTCGATCCCGACGGCGACACCGGACGCAACGCCCTGCCGGGCACCGCGGCGCTGACCGCCGCCCGCGACACTCACGGCAGCTACGGCGTGCACGCCGTCATGGTTGCCTTCGATACCAGTCACTGGTATGCCGATGCGGGGCGAAAAGCCACCCCACAGGACAAGTTGAGAGGTTAGCCATGGCGCAGCAGGATCCGACGGCAGGGCACAAGCCGGCACCGACAGCCGCAGCGACGGGATTCGGGGCCTCGATCTCCGACCCGGGACCACTGGGGCTCGCGGGTTTCGCCGCCACGACCTTCTTCCTATCCGCCGTCAATGCCAACCTGTTGCCGAAGACCGTCGAGTCCGGTGTCTTCGGGCTGGCGATCTTCTACGGGGGCATCGCTCAGCTGTTGGCCGGCATGTGGGAGTTCACGAAGGGCAATACCTTCGGCGCGACCGCGTTCGGCTCGTTCGGGGCGTTCTGGCTGTCGTTCTGGTGGTTCGTGACCCACGGCGTTCCCGAGATGGTCGCCGCCAAGGCCAGCATCGATGACATCAACCACGCCGTCGGCACGTTCCTGCTGGTCTGGACGATCTTTACCGCCTACATGTTCATCGCGTCGCTGCGGACGAGCGGCGCGGTCGCGGCGGTGTTCTTCGCGCTGGCGGTGACTTTCCTGTTCCTGTGCATCGGCGCTTACTCCGCCAGCGAGGGGATGACCAAGGCTGGCGGCTGGCTCGGCCTCGCGACGGCGGTACTCGCCTGGTACGCGTCGTTCGCGACGGTGACGAACTCGACGTTCAAGAAGGTGGTCATGCCGGTATTCCCGCTCGCGCGCCCCTAACTCGCGCTTCCCTTCCGGTCCACACCGTCCGGAACGAAGTTGGCACTGACGCAGGGCTTCGATCCCATCGGATCCGCTATCGCACGACTCCGCACATAAGATCAACAGACGCCCGTCCGGGACCCTGGCTGAGACCGCTCCAGGTCCCGGAAATTGGGGCCTGCGTGATAATGTCACCTCCGTCTGCGGGTGTGGTCCAATGGCAGGACTTCAGCTTCCCAAGCTGACAGTGCGGGTTCGATTCCCGTCACCCGCTCCGAGATGAAGGCTCGATTCCTCGGGGGTTGCAGCGTCCGGACGACGGTCCTGCAGGTCGATCACGTTCGGTCCGTGCAACGAACGTGCAACTTCTCCGGACTCGAATGTTCCGAAGTGCCGGTCCAGCGACTCGGCGATACGGCGGTCGGCATCGCGGGTGGCGTGCTGATAGATGAGCGCGGCGCGCATGCTGTCGTGCCCCATCCGCTCCATCAGATCCCGCGTCGAGGTGCCGGGCGTGCCGGCGGCCAAGGTGTTACCCGTGTGCCGCAGATCGTGGAAATGCAATCCGGGTGCACCGATCGCGGCGACGGTCGAGTGCCAGGCTGTCGACTTGTTGAAGTTGCTCCGACGTAGCGGGCGCTCGGTCGGGCCGGTGAAGACCAACGCGGTGGGGTCTTCTGCGGTGTACTCGTCAAGGTGTGCTGCGAGAGCACGAGAGACGAAGGCGGGCAGGACGACGGCGCGTAGGCCCGCGCGGGACTTGGGCGGCCCGAGTTCGAGGCTGCCGTCGGAGCGTTCGACGAAGGCAGCCCGGACGACGACCAGCCCGGCGGCGAGGTCGAAGTCACTGCGGCGCAGCGCACTGACCTCGCCCCAGCGGAGGCTGGCGAACGTGGTGACGAGAATCAGCGCGCGATAGCGGGCCGGCAACCGCTCGATCAACAGGGCGACCTGCTCGAGGTCGAGGACGGGCCGCTCGG
>JALZAI010000078.1 GCA_030948475.1 Actinomycetota bacterium | reverse complement strand
ACGCCGGCAGCAGCGCTGGCAGTGCTGGCAAAGATCACCTGCGCGAGCGCCTGCTCGACCTGCTCGGCCCTGTCGTCGCGGCGACGGACCACGATCTCGAGGACGTCATCGTCGTCTCGGCCGGGCGCCGCAGCCTGGTCCGGGTCATCGTCGATGCCGATGGTGGAGTCGATCTCGACGCCGTCGCCGAGGTGAGCCGGGTCGTCTCCGCCGCGCTCGACGACGACTCGCCAGGAGGCGCCGCATTCGCCGGGCCCTTCGTCCTGGAGGTGAGCTCGCCCGGCGTGGACCGCCCCCTTAGCGAGCAGCGGCACTGGCGCCGTGCGGTTGGCCGGCTGGTGTCGGTGCCGATCGGGGAGCAGAGCGTGTCCGGACGCCTCGTCGAGACCTCCGACGCGGGGGTCACACTCGACGTGGACGGCGACCGCCGCGAACTGGCCTGGAGCGAGCTCGGACTCGGCCGCGTCCAGCTGGAGTTCAATCGCGCCGAGCCCGGGGAGGGTTGACATGGTTCACGTCGACATCGCCGCGTTGCGCAGCATCGAGCGCGAGAAGGACATCCCGTTCACCACCCTGGTGAGCGCGCTCGAGACTGCGCTGCTAACCGCGTACAAGCACACCCAGCACTCCATGCCGCACGCCCGGGTGGCAATCGACCCCAAGAGCGGCGAGGTGGTTGTGTGGGCGCAGGATCTCGACGCGGACGGGGACATCGTCGAGGAATACGACGACACGCCCACCGACTTCGGACGGGTCGCCGCAATGACCGCGCGGCAGGTGATCCTGCAGCGGCTACGCGATGCCGAACACGACCAGACCTACGGCGAATACTCCGGACGCGAGGGCGACATCGTGACCGGTGTAATCCAAGCCGATGCCTACGCCGCCCAGCGTGGGGTGGTACTCGTGGACATCGGCAAGGTCGAGGCGGTCCTACCCCAGTCCGAGCAGGTGCCCGGAGAGAACTACTCGCACGGGACCCGGCTGCGCTGCTATGTCGTGGGCGTGTCGCGCGGCATGCGTGGGCCGCAGGTCACCATCAGCCGCACCCATCCGAATCTGGTCAAGAAGCTGTTCGCGCTCGAGGTGCCGGAGATCGCCGACAGCAGCGTCGAGATCGTGGACGTCGCCCGTGAGGCCGGGCACCGGACCAAGATCGCTGTTCGTACCTCGGTCCCTGGCCTGAACGCGAAGGGCGCGTGTATCGGGCCGATGGGTCAACGGGTCCGCAACGTGGTGGCCGAACTGCACGGTGAGAAGATCGACATCGTCGACTGGGCAGAAGAGCCGGCCGCCTACGTCGGAAACGCGCTGTCCCCGGCGCACGCGATCGAGTCGCGCATCGTCGACCGCGCGACCCAGTCGGTACGCGTGATCGTCCCGGACTTCCAGCTTTCACTGGCGATCGGACGCGAGGGACAGAATGCGCGCCTGGCCGCCCGGCTCACCGGCTGGCGCATCGACATACACAGCGACGCCGAGGTGCCGGCCGACGCGGGCGCCGCGGTGCGCGACACGCCCGAGCGCGAGGGGTAGACTGAACGTGGCCGTCCGAGCGCCCTCGGCAGCCGATCCCGAACAGGTCGGGCCAGTCCCATCCGGACAGCGCCCGATCCGGACGTGTATCGGTTGCCGAAAGCGTACGGTGGCTGCCGAGTTGCTCCGCGTCGTCGTGGTGCCGGGCGCGCCGGATTCCGGTCCGGTCGTCGTCCCTGACCCACGTCGTCGCGCACCCGGCCGGGGCGCGTGGTTGCACCCCGCGTCCGAGTGCGTCGAACTCGCCGAGCGTCGCCGGGCCTTCGCCCGGGCACTTAGAGTGCCCGCTGCGACGGACCTGACGGCACTGCGCGAGTACCTCGCGAAGCCACCCGGGAACCCGACCGGCGGAACACCGCAGGAGATGTAGAGCATGGGCATTCGATGAAGCGCCAGCAATGAGCATGTCCACCGTCTAACCGGGTTCGAGCGGGATTGCCGTCCGGACCCTTCGAAGGAGTCACGTGGCAGGCAAGGCCCGCGTTTCCGCGCTCGCCAAGGAGCTCGGAGTCACCAGCAAGGAAGTCCTCACCAAGCTGCAGGAGATCGGCGAGTACGTGAAGTCTGCGTCCTCGACCGTCGAAGCGCCTGTCGCTCGACGGCTGCACGAGGCATTTCCCGCGCCCGCCGAGAAGCCGGCGAAAAAGGCGCCCGCCAAGAAGGCGGCGGCCAAGGCTGCACCGACAGCAGCCGCGGCCTCAGCCGAGACCGACACGATCGGCCCGGCGGTCGTATCGCCGCAGCCCGCCGCGGCGGCTCCGGCCGAGACCGCGGCCGAGCAGATGCCGGCCAGTCCGCCAACTACGGCGCCAGCGGATCCGCTCGCGCCCGCCGCGTCCGCGCCCTTAGTGGCGCC
>JALZAI010000048.1 GCA_030948475.1 Actinomycetota bacterium | reverse complement strand
GTCGTCCTCAAGCCCGCCTCGGACACCCCCCTGACCGCGCTGGTGCTGGCGCAACTGCTCTCGGACGCGGGCGCTCCGGCCGGTGTGATCAACGTCGTGACCACCGATAAGCCGCGCGATTTGGTCTCGGTGGCGCTGGCGGATCCGCGGGTGCGCAAGCTGTCGTTCACCGGCTCGACCGAGGTGGGACGAGGGCTGCTCAAGCAGGCGGCCGACCGGATCGTGAACTGCTCGATGGAGCTCGGCGGCAACGACCCGTTCATCGTCCTTGACGACGCCGACCTCGACGCGGCGGTCGAGGGGGCGATGCTCGCGAAGATGCGCAACGGTGGGCAGGCCTGCACGGCAGCGAACCGGTTCCTGGTGCAGGAGTCGGTGGCTGCCTCGTTCGGCGCCAAGTTGGCCGCGAAGATGGGTGACTTGCGCGTCGGCCCGGGGACTGCCGAAGACACCCAGCTCGGCCCGATGGTCAACGAGCGCGCGGTCGACGGGATCTCCGACAAGGTGTCGCGGACCGTATCCGCGGGTGCCACTGCGATAATCGGCGGTTCGCGTCCGTCCGGGCCGGGGTTCTTCTATCCGGCGACGGTGCTCGCGGACGTCCCGCGCGATTCGGCGGCGGCGACCGAGGAGGTGTTCGGGCCGGTCGCGCCGATCGTCTCGGTCCGCGACGAGGACGACGCGCTGGCGATCGCGAACGAGTCCGAGATGGGGCTGACCGGCTATGTCTACAGCGGTTCGCTGGCGCGCGGGCTGCGGGTCTGCGAGCGCCTCGAGGTCGGGATGGTCGGCCTCAATCGGGGGCTGGTGTCCGATCCGGCCGCGCCGTTCGGCGGCGTGAAGCAGTCCGGACTCGGGCGCGAGGGCGGCTTCGAAGGCATCGACGAGTACCTCGAGACGACCTACGTCGCAACCAGCTGGTAACCGACTGCTTGCGTTCGCGCATTGACCAGAACTACGGGCAGGCTGTGGCGACGGAACGCTTCGGCGAGGTCGGCGGCTCTCGCGCCGGCGTCAGCTCAGACGTCGCGCTCGTAGGACGATGTCGTGGGTGTGGTGTGATCCGGCGCCATCCACTGCACCTGCGCACCCGCCTGCTCAGCGTGCAGCGCAGCGCGTTTGAGCGCTACCTGCGACACGTCCAGGGCAGTAACTTCCCAGCCTTGGCCGGCCAGCCAGACGGCGTCCGCACCCTCGCCGCACCCGACGTCGAGCGGTCGACCCGGTGGTAGTGCGGTTACTTCAGCGACGAGTGCGGCGTTCGGCCGGCCGCTCCACACCTGCGGCATTTCGGCGTAGCGCTGGTCCCATGCGTCTTCGCTGTCGACGTGCTCGTAGCGGTAGGCCCGCACCGCACGGACTGCGTCGGCGGTGATCAGGTCGATATTGATCGCGGCGCCGGCGGCGAGCCCGGCCGCGGCGGAGCTGATCACCTGGGCCTGAACGTTGGCGACATTGCCGGCGACCCACACCCCGGCTGCAGAGGTGGCGCCCGTGACGTCGGCGTCGATCTGGGTGCCGATGCCGTCCGGCGCCGAGTCGCAATATCCTCAGCGGAACCCGGAGCACCGACCTGTCTTGGTGCGAGTTCGGGGCCGGCCATCATTCGGCGGAGGTCTGCTGATGGATTCATCGAAGCTCTTGATCCACACCGCGGTGACACCGGACACCGAAGAGGTCCGTCTCGCCACCACAATGACCGGAGGAGTGAGTCTCGCGGTCTGGATGGGCGGTGTGACCCGCGAGATCGACCTGCTGCTGCAGGCGTCGCGCCGCCGACGCTCGTACTCGCCGGGAGGCGCGTCCCAGGCGAAAGGGCCGGTCACCGATCTCGAAGCGCACGGCCGTGAGCTGTACGGCCGGTTGATCGAGCTGCTCGACATCGTCGTCGACGTGGACATCTTGTCGGGTACCAGCGCCGGCGGGATTAACGCGGTGTTGCTCGCGTACGGTCGGGTGCGCAGCATCGACCTCGGCGGCCTGTATGACCTGTGGCTCGGGCTTGGCGCGCTACTCGACCTGCTGCGTGCGCCGACCGACACCGACGTCAGCTCGCTGCTGTACGGCGACCGGAGACTGTTCAGGGACCTCGACGACACGCTGCGCAAGATGGGCGGCGGCATGGACGCTCCCGCCACGAGGCCCTCGACCACGCTGTACGTGACCACGACACTGCTCACCGGCGAGACGGGCCGGTTCACCGATGCTATGGGCACGCTTGTGCAGGACAGCGACCAGCACGGCCTGTTCACCTTCACCGAGAATGACCTCGCAACCAAGGACATCGAGGGCGCGCTCGCGGTGGCCGGGCGCAGCACCTCGTCGTTCCCCGGCGCATTTGAGCCGGCGTTCGTCCCTTACGACACAGCGACGAAGAGGGACCGCGAGGTCCCGGTCCGTCCACCGATGCGTAGCTACTCCAACACCACTCGCAGCCACTGGGTCGCCGACGGCGGCCTGCTCGACAACCAGCCCCTCGACGTGATGCTCGCCCGGGTTTTCGACCGGCCGGCGCGCCGGCCGGTGCGCCGGGTGCTTTTGTATGTCGTTCCATCGACCGGGCCAGCGCCCGACCTCGTCGCCCCCGCGCCGAGCGACGATGTGAGCGCACCTTACGGCTTGATGGACGGACTGCTGAAGGATCTCGCTGCCGCCACCAGCCAGTCGATCAGCGCAGACCTTCGTGCAATCGGCACCCACAACGACACCATGTCGGCGCGGCGCGACCTGCGTACCCAACTCGCGGCGATGGCGATCAGCGGGCGCTTGCTGACTCCGTCCCTGCTCGACGACTACCGCTATCGGTCCGGCGAAGGGCAGGCCCGCCAACTCGTTGCTGCACTGCTGCGAGTGATCAGCACATGGTCGCCGCAGAGCGACCCGGCTGAGCCGGGTATCCCCGCGGAGTGGCAGGACCGACTGGAGGTTGGCAGCGCCGCCGAACAGGTGTGCCGAGATGCCGTGCGGCAGGCGCTCACTGCGATCTGGCCAGCCGCCATCGACGCCAATGGAGCGCCGGCACCGGCCAACCTGCCGACGTCGAGCGCACAGTTCGCTATGTACGGCCAAGACGCTTATGACAACGGCAAGTCCATCGCACTCGCCGTCGCCCGGCTGGCCTACCAAGCGGCCACCACGAAGGAGGAACGCGCGGAGCTGTCGGAGTGTGTCGAGGCGATCCACCGGTCGGCCAACATCCCCGAGCAGACGAAGGTCAACGACCTGGTCACCAAAGTGTGCACAGCAGCCGCGACGCAGCTCGACGACACCGGGGCGCACCTGACGTTGGAGCAGACGTCGAGGAACCTCGCCGGGAAATGGGCGGCGACGACCACGATCGACCCACAGGCCTGGCGCAAGTTGGCTACTGCGCTCGACATAAAGACTCAGGTCCTTACCCGCCTCGCGAAGAGCCGGCCGAGCGGCGACCTAGCTGTCCTGGTCGGGTACCTCGGCCTGTCGAGCACGAGTACGACCGCCGATGACGTGGCGTTGCGGATCTTCGACCTGGCCACCGTCGAGCAGGCGATGCTTCCCGTGGGTGCCGGCCCGTACCAGCCGATCGATCTCGTACAGCTCAGCGCCGACACGCGCAGCCTGCTCGCACCGAACCACCCGACGGCTGAAAGCAAATTGACGGGGCTGCAGTTCCACCATTTCGGGGCGTTCTACAAGCGCTCGTGGCGGGCCAACGACTGGGCCTGGGGGCGGATTGATTCGACCGGCTGGTTGGTGCATGCGCTGCTCGAGCCGAGCCGGTTGCGTGCGGTGGCCGAGCGCAACGGGGGCAGTGACAAGGTGGGCTGGCTGGTGAGCCAACTCAATACCTTCGGTGCCGTACCCCTGCGCGCCGCGGATGGCGAGGTCACCCAGATTCCGACCGAGCAGGACATCAGGGACGACCTCGCCTTCGTCGCTGACCCTGCCGCCGCGCTGCCGAAGAGCGTAGCGACGACGTCGATGTGGTTGGCGACGGCGTGGCAGCAGAACATCGCCGTCGAGGAGATGCCGCGCATCGCCGACGCGGTGCTCGGTGCCGACGGAGTACCGTCGGACCGCAGCCCGGCCACGTCCGTGAGCTGGGCGAAGAAAGTGCGCCAGCCGGGCGCGGACCTCACCGCGTTGCTCGACAAGTGCCCGGTGGCGGGTGAGAAGTTCTCCAGCGACATGGGCACGCCGCTAATGCTTCGCACAGTCACGAAGGCGGCCGCGACCACGACCGCCATGGTGGCGTCGATCTCGCAGTTGCCCGGACTAGTCAAGCCGTCGGTCTCGGCCGTGCGCACCGTCTCGCTGAGCAGCTACCGCCTGGCCACGGCCACGAGGGGAAAGACCCGCTACTTCATCATTGGCGGGTTGGTGCTGCTGATCGCCGGCATTCTGGCGGCCACCCAGTCCGCGACCGTTCTTGGCATCAGCGGGCTTATCGCCGCGCTCGCCGGCGGCTACGCCGTGACGATCGCAGCGTGGCAGCTACGCAGCCGGCTCTTCGCAGCTCTGCTGGTGATCACCGTGGTTGTAGGGGTCGCGTCGTTGACATCGAGTGTCGTCCGGCGCGGCTTGTTCGGCACATCAAGCAACGATCCGGGCTACGTGGGCCGGCACATCCACTGGCTGGCGACGGCGTGGTGGCATCCGTTGGTCGTGATCGGCATCGTGGCGCTGTTCGTCGCCGTGGGCGGAGTGTCTAGCGCGGCCGGCAAGGCCAAGACCTGAGTAGCACGCGTCATCTTGCCGAGTTCGACGAATACTGTTGCCCAGTAGATGCGCCTGTCCTGATTCAGCTTCTCGAGCCTTCCAGGTCGCTGAAGGCCAGCGGCACGAGACCGTGCGGAACGAGCCATGATCAGAACCTGAGGACCATCCACAGGTTCTGATCATTGCTCGCTGAGCATGGTTGATCTGCGCGCACCACTGGGCCGATGGACCTGCGCGGTATCGACGGGTGCGCGCGCAGCACCGGTCGGTGATGATCCCCGATAAGGCTTTCACGCGTCTCTGGTCATCATTCGCCAGGCGCCGAGGGCGGTCCATCCGATGAGCCACGCGAGGATGACAAGCACGGCGGTAGTGGTGGACTCGGTCAGTCGGTAGTCGTGGCCGCCGCCGCCGAACGCGAGGGGGAGCTGTCCGGGTTCGAGGTGGGCGGTGGCGGCGCCGATGACGGCGCGTTGGAGGTTCTCCAGGTGCGGTATTCGGGTGCGGATGACGAGTGGCGTGAGCACGACCTCTAGGATGATCATGAGGATGACGCCGACGGTTCGTTGTCCGAGTAGAGAGCCGAGCCCGAGGCCGACGAGGAACCCGATGGCTGCTTCGAGTTCGATCCACAACCCGGTCTTGATCATCAACGAATCGGGCGGAACGGCGAAGCGAGTTCGGTAGTCCGCGTAGTTGCGGTCGGCGATCTTGATGGCGGTCGTGCTGAGTTCGGCCGGCGTGGCAGAGGCCGGATTGCCGACCGATCGCCGTTTCGCGGGCGGCACGGGGCCGCTGTTGCCGCACGCCGCCGCCACGTTGATGTTGACGTTGCCGGTGTAGGGGACGTCGCAGATAACCTTGGTGGCGTTGTCCGCGGCCCACGTCTCGAGTTGGGGTTTGGACAGGCCGACAGGCACGTTTAGGCCGCCGTAATTCGTGGTGTTGGGCGCGGCGGCCACGCAGACCACGCAGATGACCGCGTATCCGATCGCGACCAGCGGGACGATGATCGCCAAGCCGGCAGGGATGCGCGCCAGATAGAGCGCCAGCCGGGATCGTCCGGTGACGACAAGGTGCCGGAACATCCCCTCGGTCAGGTCCACCGAGCCGGCGGTGCACCCCAGGGCGGCCGCGACGATGAAGCCGAAGATGTAGAGCACGCCGGCGGTCAGCCCCGTGTAGATGTCGTATCCGCCGGCCGGGCCGTAGGTCTTGGGCGCGATGGCGTGAAGCAGCAGTCTCACGAGCAGGAAGACCGTGGGGATACCGACGGTCACGAGGGCCAGGGCGGCCATGAGGCCGCGGCGCCTACGCAGCTCCATGAATCGGGTGGTGATCATCGCGGCGGTGGGCAGTGGCGATCCACGGTGATCGCCTTGCCCGAATGAGCTGGCGGACGCGAGCGGGCTGAGAGCGGGTTCGACGGTCATTGCGTGTCCCCCAAGCGGCTGGTCACCTGCAGGAACCACGATTCGAGCGAGGCCTGGGTCTGCTGCAGCCGCCACAGCTCGATCCCGCCGGTGACCAGCACTCGGGCCACCTCGGCCGTCGTGTCGCGCGGCGTGCTCGCCGGTAGCGTGATCGTCAACCCACCAGCCTCCAGCTCCGTCGTTACGTTGAGGTTGGTCGTGGCGAGCAAGGCCGCGGCGCGGGCCGGCTCGGAGCAGTCGACCTGCACTAAGAGTGCCGTCCCGGCGAGCAGTTCCGAGATCGGTCCCTGCCGGATGACCTGGCCGCGATCGACGATGGCCACCGCGTCACAAGTGCGTTCCACCTCGTCGAGGAGGTGCGAGGAGAGCACTATGGTGCGTCCCTCGGCGACCAGCGACAGGATCATGTCACGCATCTCGTGCATGCCGGCCGGGTCCAACCCGTTCATCGGCTCATCCAGGATCAGCAACTGGGGATCGCCGATCAGGCAGGCGGCCACCCCGAGACGCTGCCGCATACCCATCGAGTACTTCGAGACCCGATCCTCGGCTCGGTGCAGGATGCCGACCCGCTCTAGTGAGGGATCGATGCGGTCCCGCGCGGCCGGTTCGCGCGCCGCAGCAAGCAGTTGCAGGTTCTGTCGGCCGGTCAGGTGGCCGTGGAACCGAGGCTCGTCGACGATGGCACCTACTCGCGCCAATGCCACATCCCGATGCCTAGGGACGGCATGGCCCAGCAGCGACATCTCTCCGGCGTCGGCGTGCGTCAGGCCGAGGAGCACCCGGATCAACGTCGTCTTTCCGGCACCGTTGGGCCCGAGATACCCGAACGCGCAGCCCCGCGGGATACGCAGGTCCACACCGTTGACCGCAACCGTGTCACCGAATCTCTTGGTCAGCCCTCTTGTTTCGACAGCCCACGGGCTGTCGCTGGGCGCGCTCGCTGCCGTCATCGGGATCCTGCCCTGTCTTGATCCGACCGGGCCCTCATGGGAGGCCGCGACGAACCCGGTCGAGTGTCCACTTGGTCGGCTGTGATCCTCCCCCACACCCGAAGACCGCGCCTCCGGGATGACCCCGATACCCGCCCCGACTGCGGGGGAGAGCGGGTGGGCACGTCAGGTGCCGGCCAGGGCCTCGACAGTCGGGGCCAACCTGTCCATGAACTCGGCGTTCACCAGGATGTAAGAGGCGCCGAGCTGGTCGCGGCGTCGCCGAAGTTCGCCAGCGCTCGGGCTCTCGGGCCGCCGGCGGCGACCAGCATTGGTGTGTGCAGATCTACCCGTCCAAGGCGCGGACCGCATCGATCGTGGCCCGGCACCTGCGCCAACCGCTCGGTGGCCGACCCGAACGGCAGGCCGAGGCGCGCACTCACGAGCTGGTCATTTTGCCGCTACCGGCAGGAACTACGGCAGGTCAACGTGTCCCCGGGACCGGCGGCAAGGTAGATGAGACCGGCTCCTCGGCGAGGCCTCCAGCAGTTGCGCGGCCGAAGGAGATGGCATTGATGAACGCAACCAGCGACTGGCTAGCTCTTTGCGGTCATCAGCCCCACTGGCTCGAACTCCGTCATCTCGGGCTGGGGACCTGATGTGTCAATGCCGGCCCGAACCATCGCCGGCCCGACAACCGCTTCGCCGAACTTGTCGAAGTGCTCCTTGGACTCCCAGACATCGACCATCTCGAAACCGTCGTCGGTGGCCCGAGCGACGTGGAAGATCATCCCCTCGGCGGCCGTAGTACCAACCGCCTTTTCGATCTCGGCATGGGTGGCCTGGTAGTCCGTGATCGGTGCTTGGGCCCTGATGAGTACGCCGTAGGTCATGTTTCCGCCTCAGATAACCGGTTGGCCGGTCGGGTGCTGGTGGGTAGTGCCCCTCATCTGACTCCTACGCACGGCACCGGTCAATGCCGCGACGTTCCCAACGGCTACTCGTCGGGACGAGCGACATCAACGTGCCTCGCTGCCCGAGCAGTTCCCCGGGTTGCGCACCGCCGCCACCGTGGTGTGGGCAGCCGCCGCCGTCCTGTTGATCGCCCTCTTCCTCGGCACGGCACTGCACCGGATCTGGTATCCGCAGGCCGCGCGCGGGCACGCAGCCGACCCGGTCCTGGCCCACTTCTACGGGGCGGTGCCGATGGCGATATTGACCGTCGGCGCCGGAACGTTGTTGCTCGGCCGCGACCTCACCGGGTTGCGCGCCGCCGTGGACATCGACTGGGCGCTCTGGCTGATCGGCACGCTTCTGGGCTGGCGTGCGCGGGTGCCATCCCCTACCTGGCGTTCACAAAGCATGTCCTACGGCCCGAGAGTGCCGTCGGCGGCTGGTTGATGCCCATCGTCCCGCCGATGGTGTCCGCATCCACCGGAGCACTGCTGCTCCCGTACGCACCGACCGGGCAGGCGCGCGTCAGCGTGCTGCTGTGCTGCTACGCGATGTTCGGGATGAGTCTGCTCGCCTCGCTGATCGTGATCGTGTTGATCTGGTACCGGCTCACCGTGTACAAGGTCGGGCCGGCGCGCATGGTCCACACCCTGTGGGTCGTGCTCGGTCCGCTCGGCCAAATCCGTCACCGCAGCAAGCCTTCTCGGCAACGCCGGGCAACGAACTCTGCCGGCCCCCTACGGGCAGGCCCTGCACGCATTCGGGGTTGTCTACGGCGTGCCCGTCTGGGGCTTCGCCTTGCTCTGGGCCGCACTCGCCGCCGCGATCACCGTCCGCACCGCGCAGGCCCACCTGCCGTTCAGCCTGACCTGGTGGTCATTCACCTTTCCGGTGGGCACCTGCGTCACCGGAACGACTGCGCTCGCCCTGGACACCGGCGCCACCATGTTCCGCATCACGGCCACCGTCTGCTACACCGCACTGGTCTCCGCGTGGCTCATCGTCGCGACCCGAACCGCTCGCGACAGCATCCGCGGCCGCCTGTTTCTGCCCGCACCAGCCGCTCCCACGGCAGCGCCGGCCTGAACCCAAAAAGAAGTTCGATTGGGAGACGTTCGGACGCTCGGACCCTCGGTCGCCCGAGAACTATTCATCTAATGGCTTTTACCGGCCGGCTTCGGCAGGCTCGGTGCTGGTGGCGGCTGGCGGGTCAGCACTCATTCATCTTGACCCTGGTTGAGAGGTCTACGCGCAGACCGTGCGCCCGCTGGTCGTGAG
>JALZAI010000044.1 GCA_030948475.1 Actinomycetota bacterium | reverse complement strand
CTCACGACCAGCGGGCGCACGGTCTGCGCGTAGACCTCTCAACCAGGGTCAAGATGAATGAGTGCTGACCCGCCAGCCGCCACCAGCACCGAGCCTGCCGAAGCCGGCCGGTAAAAGCCATTAGATGGGTTGATCTGCGTTCGGTCGAACTAGACGACACGCCAGCCGGCCGTGACCATCGCTGACGACGCGCGGGACGTCGACCTTGTAATTGGCTTCTTCACCGCTGTCCGAGATTTGATGGTCGTCTGGCCTGGCCTTCGACCTGGTGTATCCGGACGGTGCCCTGTGGTGCGCCTCACCGTGATCACCTGCACGGCGCGGCCTGGGGATGGCAGGGTAACGCTGTGCCGCAACGTAGAAGCGCCGTGGTGACCGGCGGGTCCACCGGTATCGGCTTGGCAACAGCTATCGCCTTGGCACGAGCCGACCTCGACATCACGATCGTCGGCCGTCGACGCGACGCCCTCCAATCAGCAGCAGTCACTATCGGCGCCGCCGGAGTGGCCGTCGAAACGCACATCGCCGACATGGGCGACCCGGACGCACCGTCGCACGTCGTCGATACCCACGTCGACCGGTTCGGTGGCATCGACGCGTTCGTGGCCGCCGCCGGGGCATGGGAATCGACGCCGATCATCGACATGACAGCCGCAGTCTGGGACGCAACGTTCAGCGTCCATGTCCGCGGCGCAGTTCTCGGCGCCGGAACCGCCGTCCGACACATGATCACCGCGGGGCACGGGCGCATCGTGCTCGTCTCGTCCGTCAACGCCTACCAGGCCGAACCCGACACTTCCGCCTACAGCGCTGCGAAGACCGCCGTCATCAGCGTCGTCCGCTCACTCGCCGTCGAGCTTGCCGCCACTGGTGTCACCGCAAACGCCGTCGCGCCCGGATGGGTGACAACCCCGATGACCGCAGCCGACCTGGCCGCCGCCACCCCCGAAGGACTACGGCGACTCAACCCTCAGGCGCGTTTTGGGCAAGCCGACGAAATCGCCGAAGTCATTCGATGGCTTGTGATCGACGCACCTGCGTTCCTTACCGGATCGACGATCACCGTAGACGGCGGTCAGACCGCCCAAGCACCCCTTCCTTAAGCCTGCGGCGCCGGGCGGCAGCCACACGGAAAGCGCGTCGGAGTCGGTCAGCGCAGCGAATACCCGGTCCGGCGAGGCGCTGATGACTCGCACTGCAGTGTCAGTCCGACTCATCGCGGGCGCGCCCGTAACGCTCGTAGATCACGCGCGAGCCGAACGTCCTGGTCTCGACCAGGTTCAGCCGAACGTCTTCGGAGACCGGCGGCAGGAAGGGCGTGCCGCCACCGACGACTATCGGATTGCGGAACATGCGCAGCTCGTCGACCAGGCCGAGCTCGATCGCTGCCGCGGCCAGGCCGGCGCCCCCGATCGAGACGTCCTTGTCGGTCGCGTCGAGCGCCGCAGCGGCCTCCTCGGGCACCGATCCCTCGGCGAGCCGGGCGTTGCCTTGAACGCTGTCGAGCGTGGGACTGAAGACGACCTTCGGGATCGCGCACCAGACGTCGGCGAACGCGGCCCCGAGCTCGTTGTCGCGCATCGACGGATCCGTCTCCCACTGCAGCATGGTCTGGTAAAGCCTGCGGCCGCACAGATAGCCGCCGAGCTCGCCTACCTGCGCGAGGTGGAAACGAAACTGCTCCTCATTAGGGACCGTCCACCCGAACGCGCCCGCGCGGTCGGCGATAAAGCCGTCCACCGAGACGCTCATCGAGTAGATCAGCATGGCTTCAAGCTCATCACACCGCAGCGACGGACCATGATCGCGATCAGGTTCACCCCGGAGCTTGACATCGGGCTCGCCGTCCTTCTGCAGGCTGTTCCGCCACAGTTAGTGACCGATCGCGAGACGAAAACTCATCGTCGTAGGTGTTCCCAAGCGATCTTAAGACCATCGCCGACGCCACACTGAGATCGCGGGAGCCGAACACTTACCGACATTGCCCACCTATCCGTCGCTAGGTGTCACGACGACCGTGCAACGGTACGCGCGCAGATGATCGTTACGGGACGCTACGTTTGACCGGGGCCGGGAAGGCGGTGGCCGTGTCCAGTGGGCAGTTGTACGACACTATCGGAGCCACGTACGCCGTGACTCGGCGCACTGAGCCGCGCATCGCCGCGCAGATCCGGGCTGCGCTTGGAGATGCCCGGACCGTATTGAACGTCGGGGCGGGCACGGGGTCCTACGAGCCCACCGACCGTCAAGTCCTCGCCGTGGAGCCGTCGGCGGTCATGCGTTCGCAGCGCCCGCCAGATGCGGCGCCGTGTGTAGCTGCTACTGCGGAGAGCTTGCCGTTCGAGGACCGGTCCTTCGACGCGGCGATGGCTGTCGCCACAATCCATCACTGGCAGGACCCAATCGCCGGACTGCGCGAGATGCGGCGTGTCGCTCGCCGCGTGGTGGCGTTCACGTTTGGCTTCGGTGGCCTTAGCCAGTTCTGGCTGACTCGCGACTACCTGCCCGAGTTGGTTGGCCTCGTCGTCGGCCTTCCTTCGCTGGCCGAGATGGCCGACGCAATCGGGGCCCGGATTGAACCGGTGATGATCCCGTGGGACTGTGCTGACGGTTTCCCCGAGGCCTACTGGCGCCGACCCGAGGCATACCTAGACGACAGTGTCCGTCGCGGGATGTCGCTCTGGGGCAGACTCGGGCCGGGCGTCGAACAGAGAGCCGTGTGCAGCCTCAGGGATGACCTCGCCTCAGGTCGCTGGGCAGAACGCAACCGCGACCTTGTCGATCTCGACGCGGCAGACCTTGGCCTTCGACTGCTCATCGCGTGAGGCTGGACATCGCGCTACGACGTCGTAGCTGAAGCCACTGGTGCTGTAGCGGTGCCGTCACCGAGCGCGCCGACAGTGACCTCCAGCGTCGCCGGATCGCGATCCTCAATTAGGAACTCGTCGGCCAACGTCGAAGTAGCGTGACTGGTCATGGACCGCCACGGCTCACCACGGTGGGGCGTGGCGTCTGCCGCGGCAGCGACCTGGTGCGGATCCTTCGCATGCTTGCACCTGTTCTGGGCACTTGGCGGCTCGACCGGACTTGCCTCCTCGGCTGGACGTGACCTTGCCGAGCGCCGACCGGCAAGCTTCGTCATCTTCGGCCTCTACGGCGTCGCGTTGCTCCTCCTCATCGGCATCGTGATCATCGCGTCAACCCGGATGCCGCGGGCGCCCGGAGGCCGGCGACGCGCGGCGGCCCTACTTCCGGTGATTGTCGGAGCCGGACTCGCCATCCGCGGTATAGCTATAGAGGTGCTCCTCGCCACGGACACGGCCGGGCTGCGCTCGAACCTTGGTCCTCTGGAGACTCACTGGAGTCTCGTCCTGTGGGACCCGTGGTTCGCTTTCGGGGGCATGCTCTTCATAGCGACAGCTTTCCGGACCAGACCATCCGGCGTCCTGCCCGGTGAGTAGCAGTAGCCGATTTTCCATTGCGACGGCCGAGACGCCGGTCGGCGAAGCGACCCGCCGGTTCATTCGGAGAACTCTCGTGTCTGGGGTTTGGTCTCGGCGCGGACGAGCGGCGAGGCTCGCGGCGGTTCGCCGCAGCTTCTTGATCGGGCCGAGACCCCTGTCGACACTGACCGCGGAGAGGGCGTAGCTGCGGATGGCTGCGAACATGCGGCTGCGCCGGAACATCAATTTCGCCAGCCGGCGTGACGTGTCCTGCGGGGTTCACTCGGCGGCCTTGGTGTTGCATTTTCGGCGAGCTCACCAGGACGGGACTCCGATTGTGGCGGAGGTCTTGGCGAGGGGGCACGATAGGGCCGATGCCCGGCGAAATCGAGTTCCTCGACGAGGGTGACGGGCCGGACCGCCCAGAGGAGGAACAGCCCGAACACGGCCCTCTGCGCGGTTGGCCGCGGTGGAGCATCGCCGTGGGCGCGCTGGTGGTAGCAGGCGCGATCACGGCGGCGATCACGCTGCACGGCGGTGGTGGACAGCCGCAAGCGGCGGCAACGAGGTCTCCGACTGCGACGCCCAGCCAGCGGGTTAGCGTCGTTGCACCACCCGCGCCGAAATTGCCAGCGCCGACATTGCGCGTCACGAATCCGGCATTCGCTGCGGCCGTCAGCGACTTCCTCCCCGGCCAGCCCGACATCGGATCCATAGCGGTGGTGCACGACCACGTCGTGGTGCTCGCACCCGGCAACCTCGCGCGGATCTCCCACGACAAGAACGGCAACCTGCACCCCGACGGCGAATCCCACGTCGGGCTGCCAATCGGCGATCCGACCTATGCCGACTGGGAGCTGATATCCGACAGCCACAACCTGTGGGCGGTTGGCGGCGGGCGCGTGTACCGGATCGACGGGTCGACGCTGCGGCCTGGCCCGTTGATCCACTCGCCCGGTGGCTTCGCTGGTGCCGGTGCGCTCGACGGTCACCTGTACCTGAACACCGACGTCGGCGTGTACGAGGTGGCACCGGACGCAACCGCGGTGAGTAAGCCGGTCGTGACCCGCGGCGGGCGAGCGATCGCTGTGGACCCGACCCGGCACCGGCTGCTGTTATTCGATCACGACAACGACTGGTCGATCCGCGCCTACTCGCCAGCGAAGCACAAGACCATGGCCGGCCGGAAGCTGCCCTTCGACGCCCGGTCCCTGACCGTCGCGGGCGGCGCGATCTGGCTAACCGGAACCAAGACCGATGCCGACTTCAAGCCGGTCCTCGCGCGGCTCGACCCAACAACACTGCGCGTGATCAGTCATGGTGAGCTTGCGTCGACGCTAAGCGCGGCACCAACGCTCGTCGCGGGCCAGACCGACCTATGGGTCCGCAGCGGTCACCAGCTGTGGTGCGTAAACGCCCGAAGCGGCGCAGTGGCACAGCACTGGCCGTCCCTGCCCGGCGAGGTCGCCGCACGGGATGGGCGTGCGTTCGTCGCGGACGGAAATGTCATCGGCCAGCTGCGCTTGAACGGTGCATGTGCCGGCTGACCGATGACCATTCGTCTGCGGGGCGCCAAGACCATCGCGACTTCGGAGCCCTCGAAGCGGTCCGCCGGACCCCGATCGTCGACATCAAGCCAGTCATCCGACCGGACAAAACCGTAGGCGCCGATCGCCGATCCCAGTGAGCCGGCAACCGGCTGTTCCGCAGAGCGGGCGTCTTCGGGGAGCATGATCAAGGGTGCGCTCGGGCAAGTCGATGCTTCGGACGGCGTCTCCGGCGGTTCCCCTATTGCGACGCGCGCAACAGGCGCCCGACCTCGTCCGACCATCGCCGCGTTGTCGGGCTCGGGCTACACCGCGCGGTTGTTCGTCCATCAGTTCCGAATAAGCACAATTGACGAACTCGACGACGACTTCGGCACGCTCCTCTGCGAGGCGTACCAGGT
>JALZAI010000032.1 GCA_030948475.1 Actinomycetota bacterium | reverse complement strand
CCGGTGACGAGCGCGACCCGTCCCGACAGCGAAGCGTCCATCGGCCCTGCCTACCGCATCGGGCGCGCAAACCCGACCGGGTCAGCCGGTCGACACGTGGAACAGCGTGCCGACGCCGTAGGTCACCGCGGCGGCGAGCACGCCGAACAGCAGCTGCCGCGCGCCGGAGTAGGCCCAGCCGCGATCGGTGAACCGGGACGCGGTCGCACCGGCGGCGACCAGTGTGATCACCGCCAGGATCGCCGAGATGAGCACCGAGGTGGCTCCGAGCAGATACGGCAGCACCGGGATGACCGCGCCGACACTGAACGCCAGAAACGACGAGATCGCGGCGGTACGCGGGCTGGGGAGCTGGGTCGGGTCGACGCCGAGCTCCTCCTGCGCGTGCACGATCAGCGCCTGGCGCGGGTCGCGCGTGATCTGGCGGGCGAACTTCTCAGCGACGTCCTGATCGACGCCGCGCGCGACATAGGACGCCGAAAGCTCGGACAGCTCGGCCTCGGCGTTGACCCGTAGCTCGCGCTCCTCGACGACGAGTTCGGCGGTCATCGACTCGTTCTGGCTCTGCACCGAGATGTATTCGCCGGCCGCCATCGAGAACGCCCCGGAAACCAGGCCGGCCAGCCCCGCCAACGACACCGTCTTCGGATCGGCGCGTCCACCGGCAAAGCCCACGATCAGCGCGAAGTTCGAGACCAGTCCGTCCATCATCCCGAACACGGTCGGGCGCAACCAGCCACCGCTGACGTCACGGTGTTCGTGGTGGATCTCGGCGTCGGGCAGATCCGGGAGTCGCGCCGGATCGAATACCTCATGATCGATCTGGTCCGCCATCGGCTTCCACCTTCACTTCCGGTTCAGCGTGCTCGTCGGCTGAGGATGCCCGCTCGCCGGTGTACGGACCGGCCTCCCGTTCGGCATGCGACCCGTCGTGCCGGACGAACCAGACCAACGCCGCCGCGAAGACCAGGATGCTCGTCCAGATGTTGAGCCGTAGTCCGAGGATGTGATTCGCGTGATCGCTTCGCAGTGCCTCGATCCACACCCGTCCGAGCGTGTAGCCCATGACGTAGATGGCCATGACATTGCCGCGTCCCAGCCGCAACCGGCGGTCCAGCGCCAGGATCAACAGTGCGATGGCGATGTCCCACAGCGACTCGTAGAGGAACGTCGGTTGGAAATACCCGGCGACCGAGCTGGCCGGGCCACAGGTGTAACTGCCGTTCGCGCCGCCGACCTGAGCATGACCGCTGACCACGTCGAGGCAGTGGATCTGGAGCTTCCACGGGACGCTCGTGGGTCCGCCGAAGAGCTCGTTGTTGAACCAGTTTCCCCAGCGTCCGATGCCTTGCGCGAGCAGTACGCCGGGTGCGGTCGCATCGGCGAATACACGCAGCGAGATGTTCTTGCGTCGGCAGCCGATCCACGCACCGACGGTGCCCAGCGCGATCGCACCCCAGATGCCCAGGCCACCGTCCCAGATCTTGACAGCGTCGAGCGGGTGCCTGCCCGTTGCGAAGTACAGCTCGGGATCGGACAGGACGTGGTAGAGGCGGCCGCCGATGATGCCCAGGATGATCGCCCAGCCCGCGACGTCCCACACGTCCTCGCGCGTGCCGCCGCGCTCGGTGAACCGGCGCGCGCCCAGCCACAGCGCCACGATCATCCCGGCGACGATGCACAGCGCGTACGCGCGGATCGGCAGGGGCCCGAGATGCCACACGCTCTGCGTCGGACTCGGGATATAGGCCAGTGCACGCACGGCCTAGCTCGCTTCGCTCGTTAGGCCGGCGGAGCGGCTATGCCTCTTGGTTCGCTCGCAAGCTTCGCTCACGGCCCCAACGGTAGTCGCCGTAGGTTGACGGGCATGACAGCTGAGCAGATGCGCGCCCTGATAGTGACCGAGAACGGCGGCCCGGAGGTGCTCGCGGTCCAGGACCGCCCGACGCCGGAACCCGGACCGGGCCAGCTGCTCGTCGACGTCGGCGCGGCCGGCGTCAATTTCATCGAGATCTACCAGCGCGAAGGCGTCTACCCACTGCCGACGCCGTTCGGCCTCGGTAGCGAGTGCGCGGGACGTGTCGGTGCGCTCGGCCAGGGAGTGACCGACTTCGCCGTCGGCGACCTCCTGGCCACCGCCGACGCCGAAGGCGGGGCGATCGCCGAGCGGACTCTGGTCGCAGCCGAGCGGGCCGTGCCGGTGCCCGACGGCCTGGATGCCGAGAGGGCCGCGGCCGCGATGCTGCAGGGCATGACGGCGCACTATCTGGTGACCTCGCTGTATCCGGTGCACGATCGGGACGAGGTGTTGGTGCACGCGGCGGCCGGCGGCGTCGGGCAGCTGCTCGTCCAGCTGGCCAAGGCGCGCGGCGCGCACGTCGTCGCTACCGTCGGCAGCGCGGCCAAGGTCGAGGTCGCCCGCGCAGTCGGCGCGGACGAGGTGATCCGCTACGACGAGGTGGACGACCTGTCCGCGGCGGTGCGCGAGGCGTCCGGCGGCGGGGTGCACGTGGCCTACGACGGTGTCGGGAAGGCGACGTTCGACGCGTCGTTGGACTCGCTGCGGCGGCGCGGGACGCTGGCGCTGTTCGGTGCCGCGAGTGGCGCGGTGCCCCCGGTCGACCCGCAGCGCCTCAACCGAGCCGGTTCGGTCTTCCTGACTCGTCCCACGCTCGGGCACTACACGACCACGCGCGACGAACTGCGCTGGCGGGCCGGCGAGGTCCTCGGCGCGGTCGCCGACGCCAGCCTCAAGATCGCGCTCGGCGGACGCTATCGGATGGACGACGCGGCGGATGCCTACCGGGATCTCGCCGGGCGCCGCACCACCGGCAAGCTGCTCATCGTCCCCTAGTCCGGCGCACACCCTCCGCGAGGTCTGCGGCGAGACTGCGGGCCGCGCGATACCCCGCCTCGTCCGGCGAGTCGAGCAGGCACCGCACGAACGCCGAGCCGACGATGACCCCGTCGGCGAATGCGGCGACTTCGGCGGCCTGGTCGCCGTTGGACACGCCGAGGCCGACGCATACCGGGAGGTCCGGCCCCAGCGAACGCACTCGGCTCACCAGCGTCTCGGCCGCCGTCCCGACGGACACCCGCGTCCCAGTGACGCCCATCAGCGACGCGGCGTAGACGAACCCACGCGACGCGGCCGCCGTCGCGACGATGCGCGCGTCTGACGAGGACGGCGCGACGAGGAACACCCGATCCAACCCGTGTTTGTCAGCCGCGGCCAGCCACGGCGCGGCCTCGTCCGGGATGAGGTCCGGCGTGATTGCTCCCGAGCCTCCCGCACGGGCCAGACCGGCGGCGAACCGCTCGACGCCGTAGCGCTCGACCGGGTTCCAGTAGGTCATGATCACCGTGGCCGCGCCCAATTCGGCCACCGCCGCTACCGCCCGAAGCGCATCTGCCATCCCGACACCGGCGCGCACGGCGGGTTCGGCCGCGGCCTGGATCGTCGGACCGTCCATCACCGGGTCGCTGTACGGGACGCCGACCTCGATGACGTCGCAGCCACCTTCGACCATCGCGCACATGGCATCGATCGAGCCGGCTACGGACGGGTAGCCGACCGGCAGATAGCCGACGAGCGCGGCCCGCCCGTCCACTCGCGACTTGGCCAGGACGTCGGACAGAACGGTCATGGCGTGTCCGTCCGGGTCCTCGCGGATTCGCCACGTTTTCCAGGCGATGTCATGGCGTGATCCCGAAGTAGCGCGAGGCGGTCTCGACGTCCTTGTCGCCGCGTCCGGACAGGTTCACCAGGATAATCGCGTCAGGCCCGACCTCGCGGCCCAGGGCGAGCGCGCCGGCCAGCGCGTGCGCGGACTCGATCGCCGGGATGATCCCTTCCGAGCGCGACAGCAGCGCGAACGCGTCCATCGCCTCCCGGTCCGTGATCGCCCGGTACTCCGCGCGGCCGGTGTCGTGCAGGTACGCGTGCTCCGGCCCGACGCCGGGGTAGTCCAGTCCGGCCGAGATGGAGTGCGACTCGATCGTCTGCCCGTTCTCGTCCTGCAGCAGGTACGAGCGCGCTCCGTGCAGCACGCCGGGCGAGCCGCCGGTAATCGACGCGGCATGCCGCCCGGTGTCCATCCCGTCGCCGGCGGCCTCGAAGCCGACCAGGCGCACCGACGGGTCGGCGACAAACGCGGTGAAGATGCCGATCGCGTTCGAGCCGCCACCGACACAGGCAACGACCACGTCGGGCAGCCGGCCGCAGCGTTGCAGCACCTGCTCACGTGCCTCGTCCCCGATCACGCGCTGGTACTCGCGAACCATGAGCGGGAACGGGTGGGGTCCGGCGACCGTGCCGAACACGTAGTTGGTGGACTCGACATTGGTGACCCAGTCGCGCATCGCCTCGTTGATCGCGTCCTTGAGCGTTTTCGAACCGGTCGAGACGGCGACGACCTCGGCGCCTAACAGGCGCATCCGGGCGACGTTGAGCGCCTGGCGCCGGGTGTCCTCCTCGCCCATGTAGACGACGCATTCCAGCCCGAGCAGCGCGGCCGCGGTCGCGGTGGCGACGCCGTGCTGACCCGCGCCGGTCTCGGCGATGACCCGCTTCTTGCCGATGTGGCGAGTGAGCAGGGCCTGCCCCAAAACGTTGTTGATCTTGTGCGAGCCGGTGTGGTTGAGGTCCTCGCGCTTGAGCAGGATGCGCACTCCACCGGCGTGCTCAGCGAACTTCGGGACGTCGGTCAGCGGCGAGGGCCGACCGACATAGTCGTGCAGCAAGCCCCGCAACTCCGCGCGAAACGCCGGGTCGGCGCTGGTCTCGTGAAATGCTGCGGTGAGCTCGTCGATCGCGGCGACCAGGGCCTCGGGCACGAAGCGGCCGCCGTATTGGCCGAAGTGGCCAGTCTCGTCAGGGACGGTCATATATGCGGACTCCGTGCGAGCGTGGGGGAAAGCAGGCTGCGGGACGTCAGGCCTGCCATCGCGCCGAGGTCATCCGGTGATCGTACGCGGCAGGATTATTGGGTGGCCGCCCTGCCCTTCCGTCCCGGTTCCGCGCGAGCTGCGACTTTCAGCGCGAGGGGCGCGGTGTTGCCGGATGCGCGCCGGCAGTCACGAGATCGGCCACCGCCTGGCGCGGGTCGGTCGTTGTCACCAGTCCCTCGCCGACCAACACCGCGTCCGCCCCGGCAGCTGCGTACTCAATCAGGTCGCGCGGCCCACGCACGCCGGACTCGGCGATCTTCACGATCTCGCTCGGCAGTCCCGGTGCGATGCGCTCGAACGTCGAGCGGTCGACACCGAGCGTTTTGAGGTCACGGGCATTCACGCCGATCACCCGAGCGCCCGCGTCGAGCGCGCGCGAGGCCTCGTCCTCGGTGTGCACCTCGACGAGTGCGGTCATGCCGAGTGACTCGATGCGCTCGCGCAGACCGATGAGCGCGTTCTGCTCGAGCGCGGCGACGATCAGCAAGACCACGTCCGCGCCGTGTGCCCTAGCCTCATGCACCTGGTACGAGCCGACCACGAAGTCCTTGAGCAGCACCGGCACGTGAACCCGCGCCCGGACCGCGTCGAGGTCGTCGAGCGAGCCGCCGAAACGGCGATGCTCGGTGAGCACACTGATCATCCGTGCGCCGCCCGACTGGTACGCCGCCGCGAGCGCAGCCGGATCGCCGATCGACGCGAGATCGCCCTTGGACGGACTGCGGCGTTTCACCTCTGCGATGACACCTACCCCGGGCGCGCGCAGCACGGCGAGCGCGTTGCTTGCCGGGGGTGCGGCCGCGGCGCGGACCTTGAGTTCGGCCAGCGGTAGCTGGGCCTCTCGCGCGGCGACGTCCTGTCGGACGCCGGCGACGATGTCGCTCAGCACATCGGCCACTGGCACGGACCCCCTGATCTGGGCTGACCTGACTGTGGAGTCTTCGTGGCAGCCTAACCGCCAAGATTCACTCGCTCTCGCGCGGGTCGTGTCCAGTCGGATCCTCGCCGCGATCCAAGGCACCCCAGAGTGCAGCTTCGGCTTTGTGGCGCGCCACCTCGGCACCGTCCACGCGTCGCCTCGTGCCGGGCGCATCGTAGCGCGCGGACATGGTGCCCCAAC
>JALZAI010000424.1 GCA_030948475.1 Actinomycetota bacterium | reverse complement strand
CGACGTTGACCCCGCGGGCCGACAGCAGCGACATCACTTCTCCCTCAGCCGCGGGTTGGACAGTGCGTCCACGCCGAAGTTGATGTTGTTGCTGTTCGCCCCCTTGCAGGCGGACAGTCCGAGCACTGCGATCGATGCGACTGCGGCGCAGACCGCGGCGGACCGGACGCGCGAGTGGCGTGTCATCGTGAATCTTCCTCCTCGTGGCCGGCCGCGGTCGGCGCGGCGGTCAGGCGTACCCGGGCGACGCCCGGCATGGGCAGGACGAACTCGAAGGCAGCGTCGTTCGCTCCGACGGGCACGTCGGGCAACGGTTGCTCGTGCAGCCGGTCAGTGGCGCGCAATTGCTGCCACAGCTCGGCATCGGGCCACGCGACGCCGTCGGGATAGCCGGCGCAGATGTTGGAGTGCTGCTCGTCAACACGGGCGAGCGAGGCTCGGTACCCCGCGGCCGTCAGACCGCTGACGCTGACGCGGACGTCGCGGTCGAGCGCGGGTTTGCCGTTCATCAGGTCAGCGTTGATCGTGCCGTTCCACACCAGGACGTCGACGGTGCCGTCGTCGTGGCGGGTTGCCCAGCCGCGGACCAGCACGTCCGCGCCGTCCCCGTCGAGCTGAGCTGCGAGCACGTGGTCGCCCTGGTGTGCGGCCAGGTGCGCAGCCCAGTACCGCGGCTTGCGCAGGTTCCCGACGCTCAACAGGCCGAAGCCGTTGTGGAACAGCGCGGGCGGGCGGCCCAGTTCCTCGAAGTGATCGCTGATCACCCAGTAGGACAGGGCTTGAATGCGTCCCTGCACCTCGTGGAAGCCGCTGAGTACGAACGTTGCGCCGAGCACGCCGTCGTGGATCCGGCCGAAGTGCGTCGCGCCGACTCCCCATTCGGTCCACCAGGTCGGGATGCCGTCGAAACCGTGCCGGAGGATCGTGGGGCGGGTGTCCAGCGGCAGGTTCCCGTACGTGTGGCTGGTGACGAAATCCAGCGGGATCTTGTCCTGCTCGGCGTGCGCAGCCAGCGTCTCGACCCACTCACCCGCCGCCGTGGAGGGACCACCGATCCGAAGCCGCTCGTCGATGTCCTTCACCGCTCGCGCGGACTCGTCGTAGAGGCGCAGATAGTCCTGCTGCGTGCCGGTCCAGAACACCTCGAGATTCGGCTCGTTCCACACCTCGAAGGCCCACCGGGCGACCTCGTCGAGCCCGTACCGCTCGACTAGATGCGCCGTCAGCGCGCTCACGACCTCGTACCACTCGGACCAGTCGGTGGGCGGGGAGATGATGCCGCGGTAGCCGAACACCGTCTGCCCGGAATCGCGCGCGAGCGCTGCGGGCATGAACCCGAGCTCGACGATAGGACGGATACCGATCTGCAGGATCTGGTCGTACAGCGCGTCCACGCCGGCGAAGTCGTAGCCGAGCTTGCCGTCGTCATCGCGGGAGACAATGTGGTTGTCGTCGTGCAGGATCGCGTGCGCGCGGACGTGTGTCGCGCCGAGATCTTCGTGCGCGATGCGCAGTGCCTCGGCGAACTCCGTCCCGATGTCATTGCCGTTTCCGTCGTCACCGAAGCGCAACTGGGTGAGTCGTTCGGATCCGACCATCGCCCAGACCCGGTGTAGCTCGCCGACAGTGCGCGCGGCATCGACGCCAACTTCGACGGCGCCGGGGGCGGCGTCGATCGCCTGCCCGGTAACGGGATCGGACCAGTTCCAGCCCGGGTACTCGGCACCTGCCACGGCGGCAACGCGATAGCTGTACTCGACTCCCGCGTCCACGCCGGTGTCGGCGAACGGCGCCGACGGGACGGCCGGGACATCGCTGCCGCCATGCTCCAGCAGGCTCGCCGCACCGTCCGCGCTGGTGCGCTCGATGAGGTATCCGGCGGCACCGTCGACAGCTGTCCAGTCCAGGCGGACGTGCCCGGTGCCGGTGATCGCGCGGACATCGGTCGGAGCGGACAGCGCCAGCGACTCGTCGGCGGCGCGGGTGTCGGTGAGGCGGCGGTCGATGCGCCGCTGCCAGTCCGCTCGCGCATCGGGCTCGCGTGCGCTCCCGGTCATGCGGCGGGCCTTGCCGAGGTGCTGGCCGGCTTCACGGAGCGGCAGCCGCAGCTTCGGCGCAGCACGAGTTCGGTAGGTAGCACCACGTTCAGGCGACGGCGCTCGGGATCGCCGATCCGGGTCAGCACACTGTGCACGCCCTGCTCGCCGAGTTCGCGCATCGGCTGGCGCACCGTGGTGAGCGACGGGCGGATGTGCCGACCCGCGGCGATGTCGTCGAAGCCGGTAACCGCGACGTCGGCCGGCACCCGCAGCTTGGCGATGGCGAGCACAGCGAGGGCGCCGATCGCCATCTCGTCGTTGCCGCAGACGATCGCGTCGGGATGGCGCCGGTCGACGAGCAACGCGCGTACGGCGTGCGCGCCGCCGGCCTCAGTAAACGCGCCCTCGGCGTGCGGGGATCTTGGTGCGGGCAGGCCGGCGCCGCGCAGCGCCTCACGGAATCCGGCGAAGCGTTCCATCGAGTCCGGCGATCGAGCCGGGCCGCCGACGAAGACGATGTCGCGGCAGCCGTGATCGGTGACGAGATGCTGGACCAGGGCGCGTACCCCGCTGCGGTTGTCGACGCTGACGGTATCGAAGTTCGCGCGGCGGCTACCGCGGTGCGCGAGCAGGGTGATGGGCAGGTTCCGCGCGATGGAGTGCAGATCCGCCTGGGTCAGGCTGCGCGCCACGACGACGAGCCCGTCCACCTTCCCGGCCACGGACCAGGCGAGATCCCGGCCTGTCGTTCCGCGCGTCGCCGCAATGAGTACCGCGTCGCCAGCGGCGGTCGCTGCGCGTTCGGCGCCGCGGATCACCTGGTCCACATAGAGTGGCGACTCCTCCTCGGCCTCCCCCATGCTCGTGAAGTCCGGGAACAACAAACCGATGATCCCTGCACGGCGGATGGCGAGGCCGCGCGCCGACCCGCTCGGCACCCAGCCGAGATCGGCGGCGGCAGTGAGTACGCGCTCGCGAGTAGCCGGCGAGTAGCCCGTGCTCTTGTGCATCACGCGCGACACCGTGGCGGTGGAGACGCCGCTACTGCGTGCCACCTCGTAAATTGTCGAGCGCTCCGCCACGGCAGTCCGGTCCGTCCCTTCGCTAAGGCAACCGCTTACGTACTCAACCGCTTACGTAACCACCGGACGTCGGCGAAGTCAACATCCGCTGGCCATCTGAGGTTCATCCGGACTCCGCATCGGCCCCCTAGAACGGTCTGTGACCGGCATCGTGCAGGTCAACGAAATGGGGTACTCGATGTCTCGCACGCTGCGCCGCACAGCGGCCCTTGCCTGCGCCGCGCTGGTGGCGACCCTGCCGGCGATCACCGCGGCCGGTGCTCGATCTTCGTCCGACACCGATCGCCCGGCCGCCGAGCACGTCCTGTTGCTCTCGGTCGATGGCCTGCACCAGTCCGATCTCGAGTGGTACGTGGCGCACTTCCCGACGTCCGCGCTGGCGGCACTGGTACGCGGCGGAACCGAGTACCGCAACGCCAGCACGCCGTTCCCGTCCGATTCGTTCCCGGGCATGATCGCGCAGGTGAGCGGTGGTAACCCGCGCACAACCGGTGTCTACTACGACGACTCGTACAACCGGCGCCTGCTCCCGGCAGGGACGACCGACTGCTCCGGCGTCGTACCGGGTGCGGAGGTGGCCCTCGCCGAAAACCTCGACAAGGACGTCACCCGCATCGACGCCGGCCAGGGGCTGTCCGGACTCCCCGACAGCATCCTGCACATGACTGGCCACCCGCTGAGCGTCATCGACCGGTCCCAGCTGCCCGTCGACCCGAAGACGTGCCGGCCGGTGCTGCCGAACCAGTACCTCCAGACGAACACGATCTTCGACGTCGCTTACGCGCACGGCATGCGAACCGCGTGGTCGGACAAGCACCCGGCCTATCAGATCCTCAACGGTCCGAACCGGTTGGCCATCGCCGACGAGTTCACTCCGGAGATCAACAGTGCCGCGATCGGCTATCCCGCAGGCGACGACTGGACGAACGACAACGCCGCCACGCAACAGTACGACGGGTACAAGGTGCACGCGGTACTGAACCAGATCGATGGCTACGACCACAGCCGGAGCCACCGGGTCGGCGAGCCCGCAATCTTCGGGATGAACTTCCAGAGCGTGTCCACGGCCCAGAAATTGCCGACGTCGAACGGCCGCGACGGCGGATACCTTCCGGGTGGGACGGTGCCCGGCCCGGTACTGCGCGGCGCGCTGCGCTTCGTCGACAGCAGCATCGGCGCGATGGTGTCCGAGCTGTACGGGACCGGGCACGCACACGACACGACGATCATCCTGTCGGCGAAGCACGGCCAGTCCCCGACCCAGCCCGAGGCGCTGCGCCGCGTCGACGACGGCGCGATCATCGACGCGATCAACGCGGGCTGGACGCAGTCGCACCCGGGTGCGCAGCCGCTCGTCGCCTTCTCGGTCGACGACGACCTGATGCTGCTCTGGCTCTCGAACCGGTCGAGCGCGGCAACGTCGTACGTGAAGTCCTATCTGCTCTCGCATTCCGCGGCCGCGAACACGATCGGCGGGTCTGCGACGACGGTGGGCTCGTCCGGGCTGCGCCGGGTTGCTGCCGGCACCGCCGCGGCCGACCTGTTCGGCGTCGCCGTGCCCGAGCCTAGGCACCCCGACATCGTCGGCCTCGTCCAGCGCGGCGTGGTCTATACCGGCAAGATGAGCAAGATCGCAGAGCACGGCGGAAACGACGCCCAGGATCGACACGTCCCGATCCTCGTCGTCGGTGCCGGTGTCGCTCGCGGGATGACGGTCTCCGGGGCGGTCGAGACGACCCGGATCGCGCCGACGATTCTGCGCCTGCTCGGCCTCGACCCGCACCAGTTGCGCTCGGTCCGCATCGAGGGAACCCGCGCCCTACCCGAGCTGTACTTCCCCCGCGACTGACAGCGCCCGACTGCGCGAGATGGCTACCTTTTCCCCCGGGGCTGATCGGTTTAGCACCCGCGAACCGGTCAGCCCGGGGAAAGGCGATCGACCTGGCGCGGCGCACCCTGTCGAACCTGGTTGGACGCGCGGCCTCAGCAGATGCGCGGGAGTTGCTCGCCGAGCGGGATGTCGACGACCCGGGTCGCACCGAAGGCGGTGGTCGCGACCACCATCCCGGCGTGGTCCTCGACGCACTCGCCGATGATCGCCGCGCGGGCACCCAGCGGATGGGCACACATCGCCGCCAGCACGGCATCGGCCTGCTCGCGCGGCACGAACGCGACCAGCTTGCCCTCGTTGGCCACGTACATCGGGTCGAGGCCGAGCATCGAGCAGGCGTTGGCCACGTCCGGCGGGATCGGGATCGAGCGCTCGGTCAGCCGCACGCCGACGTCGGAGGACTTGGCGATCTCGTTCAGCGAGGTGGCCAGCCCGCCCCGGGTGGGGTCGCGCAGCACGTGCAGATCCGCCGTCACCGCCAGCATCGCGGCCACCAGCGAATACAGTGCCGCTGTGTCGCTGACGATCTGCGCACCGAACTCCAGCCCCTCGCGCACGCTCATGATCGCGATGCCGTGTACCCCGATATCGCCGCTCACGATCACGACGTCGCCGGGACGTGCTCGGTCGGGACGGATGTCGACGCCGTCGGGCACCAGCCCGATGCCCGCCGTGTTGACGTAGACCTGATCGCCGTGCCCGGAGTCGACGACCTTCGTATCACCGGTGACGACCGAGACGCCGGCCGCCTTCGCCGCATGGCCGAGATCCTGCGCGACCCGCCCGACCAGTGCGACGTCCGTCCCCTCCTCCAGGATGAAGCCGCAGGACAGATACGCCGGGACTGCACCGCTCATCGCCAGATCGTTGACCGTCCCGTTCACCGCGAGATCGCCGATCGAACCGCCCGGGAACAGAATCGGCCGGACCACGAACGTGTCGGTGGAGAAGGCGATCCGGGCACCTCCCAGCTCGACGACGGCCGAGTCCGCCAGCCCTGCCGGTGAGCCGCCGAACGCCGGGACGAACAGGTTCTCGATGAGTTCGGCGGACATCTGCCCGCCGCCGCCATGCCCCATGACGACGGTCGGGCTGTCCCGCAGCGGAACGGGGCACGTCCAGCCCTCGAAGTCGAGAGCGGTGTCAGCCAACGGGTGCCACCTCCCGCGCGGTCGACAGGCGGCGGTACAGGTAGTAGGCGGCGCAGGCGCCCTCGCTGGAGACCATGGTCGCGCCGAGCGGGTTGCGCGGCGTGCAGGTCGTACCGAACGCCTCGCACTCGTGCGGCTTGATCAGCCCCTGCAGCACCTCGCCGCTGCGGCAGATCGAGGACTCCTCGGTACGGATGTCGCCGACTTCGAAGATGTACTCGGCGTCGAGGTCGCGGTACTTCGCCGACAACCGCCAGCCGCTGTCCGGGATCACGCCGATACCGCGCCAGCCGCGGTCGGTGACCTCGAAGACGTCGGCGAGCAGCTGGCGCGCGGCCAGGTTGCCCTCGGGTGTCACGGCACGCGGATAGGCGTTTTCCAGCTTCGCTTCACCGGCCTCCAGTTGGCGGACGGTGCGCCGGATGCCTTCGAGGATGTCGAGCGGCTCGAAGCCAGTGACGACAATCGGAATGTTGAAGGTGTCGACCAGCGCGGGGTACTCCTCGACACCCATGACGCTGCACACGTGACCCGCTGCCAGAAACGCCTGCACCCGGCACGTGGGCGACTGCATGATCGCCTCGATCGCCGGGGGCACCCGCACGTGCGAGACCAGCATGCTGAAATTGGTCACGCCCAGCCGCTTGGCCTGATAGACCGCCATCGCGTTGGGGGGCGCCGTCGTCTCGAAGCCGATGCCGAAGAAGACCACCTGACGCTCGGGGTTCTCGCGCGCGATCTTCAACGCGTCCAGCGGGGAGTAGACGACGCGCACGTCGCCGCCTTCGCTCTTGACGCGGAACAGGTCCCGATTGCTGCCGGGCACGCGGAGCATGTCACCGAACGAGCAGAAGATCACACCCGGCCGGGACGCGATCTCCAAGGCCTTGTCGATCAGTTCGAGCGGCGTGACGCAGACCGGGCAGCCCGGTCCGTGGATCATCTCGACCTCGTCCGGCAGCAGCTGGTCGATGCCGTGTCGAATGATCGAGTGGGTCTGTCCGCCGCACACCTCCATGATCGCCCAGGGCTTCGTCACGGTCGCGCGGATGTCGTCGAACAGCCGCTTGGCCAGTTCCGGGTCGCTGAACTCCTCGAGATACTTCATCGCGGTGCCTCCTCGCCTGCCTCTGCCGCGGCTTGCGCCCACGGATCGCCAAATTCCTTGTCCAGCTCGCCGAGTTCTCGGAAATGGGCGAGCGTCTCCATCGCCGACTGCTCGTCGAGGCGTTGCAAGGCAAAGCCGACGTGGACGATGGTGTACTCCCCGACGCGGACGTCGGGCACGAACTCGAGACACACCTCCTTCTCCACACCGCCGAAGTCGACCTTCGCCATCCGGGTCTCGTCCCTGTCCCAGACCTCGAGCACTCTGCCGGGAACCGCTAGACACATGTCGTCCTCCTTGGTGGGTCGGTACGTGCGGCGACAACGAGTTGGCCTAGCGCCAAGCCGGCGTCGCTCGGTGGAACGAGTCGATGTCGCAGTACGCGCAATCGCTTCGCTGCCAGGCGATCCGCGCAGAGCATCGTGAGCAGCGCGTTGAGGAACACGCCACCAGACAGGGCGACTGTGTCGAGACCGGTGCCTCGGCGCAAGAGCTCCGCCTGCGTGACGACCAGGTCCGCGACTGCGACGTGGAAGCGCGCCGCGATCACGGACGGCTGCTCGCCGGCAAGCACGTCGGCGGCGGCGGCCGCGACGACCGGCGCCGCGTCCATCCCGTCGCCGAACTGGTAGGGCGCCCCGCACCGATCGAGCGCATCGCGGGCCAGCTCCTCGAAGCGCATCGCCGCCTCGGCCTCGTATTCCACGCGGTGGCACACACCGGCGAGCGAGGACATCGCGTCGAAGAGCCGGCCCATGCTGGACGTGGGCGTGCAGCCGAATCCGGTCTTCAGCTGACGCGCCAGCACCGCCCGCTCGGTGGCCGAGCCCGCGCTCACGCAGGGCAGCCGCTCGTCCCACTCCACCCCGGCGGCGTGCAGGTGCGACAGGGCCATCCGCCACGGGTTGCGCACGCCGGCGTCGCCGCCGGGCAGCGCGACGTAGCGCAGGTGGGCCGCGCGCTCGTACCCGTCGTAGTCGCTGAGCAGCACCTCCCCGCCCCACACCGCCCCGTCGTCGCCGTAGCCGGTGCCGTCGAACGCGAACCCGATCACGCGGGACGTGCCGTCGAAGCCGTTCTCCGCGAGCGCCGAGGCTATGTGCGCGTGGTGGTGCTGGACGGTGCGCACCGGCAGCGCGCTGCGCCGCGCCCAGGCGCTGCTGCGGTAGGCCGGGTGCCGATCGGCGACCACGAGTTCGGGACGCACTCGGGTGAGCGCACTGAGATGGCCGGTCGCGGTCTCGAAGGCCTGCAGGGTGGCCAGGTCGTCCATGTCGCCGACGTGCGCGGACAGCCAGGCATAGCGCTCATCGCCCAGGCAGAATGTGTTCTTCAGATCGCCGCCGACGGCAAGCGCCGGACGCACCGGCACCGGCAGCGCGATCGGCATCGGCGCGTAACCACGCGAGCGGCGCACCGGCAGCTGCACACCGCCGGCGACGCGCACCACCGAGTCGTCGCAGGGCACATGGATCGGGCGGTCATGCCCGAGCCAGGCGTCGGCGAGCGCGGCCAGCTTGGTGCGCGCCGCAGCGTCGTCGGTGACGATCGGCTCGCCGGACAGGTTGCCGCTGGTCATCACGAGCACCTGCGGAGCCGGCCGTTCGAGCAGCAGATGGTGCAGCGGGGTGTAGGCCAGCATGACGCCGAGGTCCGGGTGCGCGGGCGCAACGTCCTCGGCCACCTCACTTCCGGCTCGCCTGGGCAACAGCACCACAGGACGGCGCGGATCGGCGAGCAGCGCTCGCTCGCCCGCAGACACGGCGACGACGCACTCCGCGGCGGCCAGGTCGGCGACCATCACCGCGAACGGCTTGTCGCCGCGGTCCTTGCGTTTGCGCAACGACGCCACGGCGGCAGCGTCGGTGGCATCGCACGCGAGGTGGTAGCCGCCGAGCCCCTTCACGGCCACCACCGCCCCGTCGCTGAGCAGGCTGCGCGCCTCGTCGAGGGCCGCCTCGCCCGTGACGTCGGGCAGGCCGGGACGGCTCAGGGTCAGGGTCGGCCCGCAGCCCGGGCAGGCGATGGTCTGCGCGTGGAAGCGCCGGTCGGCCGGGTCGGCGTACTCGGCCGCGCACCGCTCGCACAGCGGCAGGTGCGCCATGGTGGTCGCCGGACGGTCGTAGGGCAGCTCGACGATGACG
>JALZAI010000420.1 GCA_030948475.1 Actinomycetota bacterium | reverse complement strand
CGAATCGGTACTCCTTCTCCACCGGAACCCAGGGAAGCTGGCGCCGCTGCTCTGACACCTTCTGGCCCAGTTTGGCGTGCTCGGCCTCGAGCTTCGCAAGCTCATCGCGAGCCGCCTGCCATTCCTCGCGGGTTCCAACCTTATCGCTGGACATCGTGACCTCCTTCGGCGTTCGTCACGTCGGCGCGGGCGGCAGTCGCTGATCGTCGCCGGCCGCCTGCCGACGTCCATAGAGTAAGACCGGCGCGCCGCGCCGAACTCATCGCCGCCTCACGCGGTCGACTCGCTTCATCCGCGACACATTGTCTCTCCTTCCGGGCCGAGCCGAGCGCGGCCGCAGCTGATCGACTGCCGCTTTGCGGCGACGACGAGCCAGTCTCGAGGACCGCCGCTCGACGCTCGGAACGGCGACCACGCACTCGCGCCCGAGCCGGCGGGCGTACGCCGCGCGCACGGTCGAATCCGATCGTGTGCCGTGCCGGTGAGTCGGGCCGGCACCGGGTCATCGGATCGTCGCCATGGGGATCGTGCGCTCAGCGACGGCGGGCCGAGCAAAGCACGCGTCCGCTCCCGGGCCGACGCGAGCCGATGGGCGGTCGGTGTGACCGGCCGGTGCCGTCGTGACCTCGGTCAGCGCGCGGCCACGAGGTCCATGTGTTCGGCCAGGTGGTCCGCGTCGCTGCCAACGCCGGACAGCAGGCCGGATTTGAACGTGTGCATCCAGTGCAGTCCAAGAAAGTAAAGCCCAGGTACTGGGGTGACCCCGCGCGTCTGGAGCGGCCGGCCGTCGGCGTCCAAGACCGGGGCTTGCAGCCAGTCGTAGTCGTAGTCGTAGCCGGTCGCCCAGATGATGGCCGCAATCTTCTCGCGCTGCAGGTCGAGGGACTCGACCTCGGCGACGGTGGCGGGTAAGACCGCGGACGGGGCGGGCTCTTCGGCGGCGAGCGCCAACTCCGGATGCGCGGTGGCGAACTCGCGGGCGGCGGCCAGGAAGCCGACAAATGCCGCGTCTGCCTCGTCGAGAAGCGCCTTCGCGTTCCTCGCCACTGCCAACTTGCCGTCGGACGCGCCGAGGACCCGGCCGAGCACCCGGATGCCGTCCGCGGCCATCTGACGCACGTTTACGTCGTAGCCGCCACTCACGCCGGTGACGACGGTCGAAGGAGGCCACTGCCGCCCGGGGAGACTGTCGATCGCCTGGACGAAGCGGCCCAGCTGCTCCAGCCACCAGTAGACGTCTTTGCCGCGAAACCGCCGCGGGACGCGCCGATGCCTGGAAACCGAGAGAAACACGGTACGCCCAGCACGCAACAGCTCCTCGCCGAGCTGGCAGCCGGACGCCCCGCTGCCAACCACCAGTACCGCACCGTCCGGCAAGTCCTCGGGACACCGGTAGCGCGTCGGATCGATCTGCAGCACCGAAGGCGCAACGCTCTTGGAACAGTCCGGGATCCGCGGCCGCTGGAACGGCCCAGTCGCGACTACCACCCGCCGGGCGTGAATCGTCCCGTCGGGCACCGACAGCACGAATCCGCCGTTGCCCGCACGCAGCTCGGTGACCTCGGTCTGCTCGCGCACCGGCGCCCGTGTGCTCGCCGCGTAGTCCTCGATGATACGCAGGACCTCACGCCAGTCCGCAAAGCCATTCGCATGCTCGCCCGAGTACGCATAGCCCGGCAACTCCAGTGACCAGTTCGGGAACTGGAACCGCAACGACTCCCAACGTTCGGTTCGCCACCGCTCGCCGACCTGCCGCCGCTCCAGCACTACGTGCTCGCGGCCGCGTTGCTGGAGCACGGCGCTCATCGCCAGTCCGGCCTGGCCGCCTCCGATGACAACGGTGTCGTGATGCTCTCGCATACGCGGCTCCCCCGCGGGCTGAATACGACGGAGCCTATACGAGTGCTTTGCTCGACCCGCCGTCACTGAGCTCACGATCCCGACGGAGACGTCCCGACTAGAGCACGCGAGGAGGCGTGACGACTGCTTCTCGCGCCCGGAGACCTGTGCACTCGGGCCGGGCGCGTGACGATGGCGAGGTATTCGTTCGTCGTCCAGAGGAGGACGTCATGGAGTCTGTCCCGCTGCTGGATTGCGCCGGTAGGCGTAGGTCGCCTGCGACCACATCCAGCTTCCACGAAGGGCTCTCGCCCCGCAATAAGGGCCTGAGCTATCCGCCGGACCCGCCGACCGTTGAGGAGATCGTCTCGGTGATGCGCGCCGCCGGCGACAACGCCGAGGGCGTGCGATTGCGCTGCATCATCGTCG
>JALZAI010000412.1 GCA_030948475.1 Actinomycetota bacterium | reverse complement strand
TCGACACACCGATCGATCTGGCCGACCTGTGCGAACGGCTCGGCACGCAGTTCGTGCTGCTCGTGCGCGCGCACTACTTCGTCGGCAACAACGACCGGCTGACCGCGCTGGAGGAGGCTGGGCTGCTGCGCACCGTGACGGACTACCCCGTCATCGAGGATCTGATGATCGCTTCGGACGTGCTGATGACCGACTACTCCTCGATCATGTTCGACTACGCGGTCCTCGATCGGCCGATCGTCATCTACGCCGAGGACTGGGACACCTACCGACGGGTGCGCGGCGTCAACTTCGACCTGCTGGCTGGGCCGCCCGGCGCCGTCGCAGTCACCCAGGACGAACTGGTGGACACCTTCGTGTCCGGGCGCTACCGCGGCGCTGAGGCCGAGTTGGCACGCGCGGAGTTCCACAAACGCTTCGACGAGTTCGAGGACGGGCACGCGGCCGAACGTGTGGTGCGCCGTGTGTTCCTCGGCGAGAGCCCGGCGAGCGGTTCGCACGACCAGCAGGCCACCGGGGTAGCGCAGGGCACGCAAGAAGAATCCGGTGATCTCGTCGCCGACCGCGATCTGGATGACGCCGTTGACGCGGAACTTGCCGAGGTCGAGCCGGTCGACCAGTCACCCGGGGAATAACCGAATCGGTTCGATCGGATCAGCCCGGATCCAGCTTGCGCGCTGCCCACCGCCGTCCGCGGGTCAGCAGCGCCTGCACCCGCGGCGAGCGATCGCGACCGGCGGGCAGCGTCGGCGCCATCGGCGCTGTTTTCTCGACGGGCGCGGAGTCGGCCTTGCGGGTGAACTCGACGATGCGCTGCTCGTTGTGGTGCCCCCACGCACCGATGTACCGGTAGTTCCACGGGCCGAAGCGCGCGGCCCACTTCATGTCGTCGCGGTAGTACCAATACACATCGCGCTCGGTGAAGTAGGGGGGCTGCCGGTTGCGCCGGACAACCGTGTCAAGCGGTTGGCGGGCCGGTTCCTCGTAGAACGTGACGTAAAGCTTGCCGCCGGGCTTGACCGACTTCGCGACCCGGAACAGGCACAGGCGGAGGTGATTGAGCGAGAGGTGGGTGAATACCGACTGCGCAATCGCCATATCGAACGCGACGCCGAAGTCGGCATCGAATCGATCCGTGACGCGCAGGTTTTCGAGTGGGAGCCGCGCGCGCTGGGCGTCGGTGAGTTCGACGTCGTACCCGACCTGCACGAGCGACGGATTCGCTTCGATCGCGTAGTAATGGCCGGGCAGCATGAAGTCGATCATGCGGCGGCCGGCATGGAACTCTCCGGCACCGATGTCGAGGTACCGGTGCTCAGGGCGCAGCCCCATGCTGCTGAGGAAGTCGACCTGTTGCCGGCCGAGCGTGTCCCACTGCCCGCCCCGTACCGAGCGGTGCGTCCCCTTCGCGACCTCCTCGTCGGTGAAGATCCGGCTCGGGTAGTCGACGCGCGCACCGGCCGCTTCGATGCGCTGCTCGATCTCGGTCATGCACCACCACTTCTCGTCATGCCACGTCCGGGTCGAGGCGCGCGGCCAGGGATCGGCGTCCGTGCGTCACGAGGCGCTGCAGCTTGGGGGGGAGCCGGCGGGTGGCCGGCGAGATCTGCTGCATGGGCGCGCCGCCGACCCGATGGGCGAGCCTGGTGAACTCGACCATCTTCTGCCCCGCCGGGTGATGCCAGTCGCCAACATAGCGGTAGCGCCACGGCCCGAAGCGCGATGCCCAGTTCAGGTCCTCGCGGTAGTACCAGAACACCTGCCGCTCGCTCAGCTGCCGGCGGCGTCCGCTGCCGGGCAGGATCGCGTCCAACTCGGTGTCGTCCGGCGCTTCGAAGAAGCTCGCGTAGAACCGACCGCCCGGCTTGATCGCTTGGGCGACTCGAGACAGGCAGAGCCGGATCTGGTTGAGCGAGAGGTTCGGGAACAGCGACTGCGCGATCGCCATGTCGAAGCGGACGCCGAAGTCGGCGTCGAAGCGGTCGCTCGCACGCAGATTCCCGGCGGGGGTACGCACCCGCTGCTCGGCAGTCAGCTCGGCGTCGTAGCCGGCCCGGATCAGGGCCCGACTGGCGTCGATGCCGTAGTAGTGGCCCGGCTGCAGGTAGTCGATGAACCGCCGCCCGGCTCGCAGCGGTCCGCATCCGACGTCCAGCAGCGTATCAGTTGGGCGCAGTCCCATTGTGGTGAGAAAATCGAGCTGCAGCTTCCCGAGGGGTTCCCACTTACCCCCGACGAAGGCCCGGTGCGCGCCGCGCCTGACTGCCTCCGGGCCGAACCACATGCGGACGAAGTCGGGCGCCCGGCCGGTCACCTCGATGCGCCGCTCGATCTCAGGTGACACGGCTGAGAGCCTACTCAAGTGCCGGGCAGCTACCGACTGACGCGGATTACCGAGCCGCGGCGCGGGAAACCTCCGGATCCTCCCTCGGCAAGGCCGAACGTTTCGTCGTCATCGACCTGTGGGGCTGCGGAACTGAGGGCGACGCCGACAAGGACGAGGCCAACCTGCGCGAGCGGCAGCACCACTTCACCTCGCTGAACCGGCCACAATTCGAAGCGAACTATTTAGCCCGCTGGTGAGGGTGGCCGATCGCACTGGTCAGCGACGTCTTTGCGTGCGACGTCGGCTGATCGCCCTGGCCAGCGCCGGCGGCGCGAAGTCGCGCACCAGGCGTGCTCGTCGGCTCGTCTGCTGCGTGCTCGCGAGTGCGGATGTGACGTCGTTGGTCAGGCCCGCCGCCAGCCGTTGCGCCAGCCGCTCGGAGAGCTTGTCCAGCGCGTCGTCGGTGAGAACCGCAGGCTCCGCGCTCTGCTTCGGCCGGGTGGGCTGTACGCGAATGACCGCGTGGCTACCGATGTGCTGCTCCGCGAACCGGAGGCGGCCGTCGCCGGTCACCAGGTTTCGTACCGTGGCCAGATGCTCGGCCGCCGGTCCGAACGTGCCGTAGAACTTGCGCGCTGTCAGCGCGAACGGAATTAGCCCGAGGTTGGCCACCGCCTCCCACACTGCGGCGGCGACACCGGGCGTATGCGGCGCGCGGTAATCGTCGAAGACCACGACGCCGTCGGCCCTCAGCAGCGTCTTCGAGTTGCGGATGTCCTCGGCGACCTGCGGGTAGAGATGCGAGGCATCGATGTGGACGAATCGCGCGGTGCCGGGCTCGACGTGATCGACGACCGCGCTGCTCAGGTCGTGTACCACCTCGGGGAGCTTGGCATGTAGCGCAAGATAGTTGGCCTCGAATTGCTGGCGGGTCAGGGTCTTGTAGCTGTAGGTGTTCTCGTGGCGGTTCGCGCCGTCGGCGCTGCTCTCGCCGAGCGGGGCATCACTGCCGAACAGGTCGACGACAACGAAGCGCTCGTGGTTGGCGAGATGGTTACCGATGATCACCGCGCTACGGCCGAGATAGGCGCCGAGTTCGACGAGCACTCCCGGCGAAGCGTCGCTGGCAGCCAACAGCGTGTCGAACATCAGCCGGTCCTGCCAGTTGAACCAGCCAGGTATGTCGGAGTACTTCCGGATACTCGGCGGCGAAGCGGTCACGCCTGGCACCCTAGTGGGTGGTTGGCGCCTTCAGTGCCGCGACGCTTCGCCGCAGGCCACGGGCGCCGAACACGAAGACGAGAATCAGCAAGCTGTTGCGCAGAACCAGCACGATGATCGCTGCGGGTTGTCCCTGCTGGAGCTGCGTGAACATACCGGGGAAGATCAATTGGGTAAGCCCGCAGGCCGCTAACGTCACTGCGACAAAGCTGCCGGCTGCTGCGCGTCCGACGACACCCAGCAGGACGCAGGACGCTCCGAGCAGCCACAGCGCGTATTGCGGCGACACCACCGGCGCGAGCAGCAGGGTCGCGCTCACATAGAGCGCGAACGTCCAGGCCAGGACCGGCACCGTGATCGACACGCCGAGCCGGCGCGCGATGAGCGCCGGGGCGAGCACGCAGGCCAACTGGACTGCCGCGGTGCACAGCGTCGCGATGCTCATGAGGGTCTCGCCGCCGACCAGGTTCGCCGAGCCGAAGGTGTGTGTCACCGGCAGGGGCATGTCGGTTATCAGCGTCCTGATCCACGACGGAGTCGCCCACAGGGACTCGATCTCGATCGGCCGTTGCCCCTGCCTGGTGAACAGGTAGGTCACCATGGGGCCGAGGGCCCCCTGGACGGCCAGCAGCACGGCGGTGGCACCGAGCACCACGGCCGCACCGCCCGCAAGCTTGGCCCGACCGGGACGCCGAAGAAACAGCAGAGCCGCCATCGGCGCAAGCGGCCACACCTTCGCCAGTACGCCCAGCATCCACAGCGCGCCGCCGACCAGCGTGCCCCTCTCAGCGGTGATGAGAAATGCGACTACGAAGCTAGCCACGACGATCAGATCGTTTCGCAGCAGCGCTGTCGGCCCGATCAGGCAGATGCCGATGATCCACACGTAGGCGGCGTCAACACCGAACCGAAACCGGGTCAGCCGCTGCGTGATCACTGCGTCCAGGGTCAGCATGAGCAAACACCAGACGACGACAAAGGAAGCCCTAGAGTGACCGCCGAGCAGCCACGTCAATCCCAGAACCGGAAGCGTGCCGGGCGGGTATTCGTAGTGAAAGCCGAGATAGGGCACGGCACCCTGTGCCAGCCGGCGTGCCGCGTTGAAATAGACCACGGCGACGTCGGCCGGCAACAGCGGCTTGCGCGAGCCGGCGTGCGCGAGCAGCAGGCCCAGCGCAAACGACAGCCGGGTTGCGATCCAGGTAGGCCATACGCTGCGGGCCAGCAGCGCGGGCGGAATGGCACTACGACGAATCCGCTCCCACACCGGGCGATCGTCGGTCGTCGCACCGTCTTCGTACGCGAGCATGAGATCGCCTTCCGGACCGACGCTGACTCGGCGCTACCCCTGCCGGGTCGTCGCCGACCCAGCAGAACCTTTTCGGATACGTATACATCTAGTCCATACCCGGCTCGCGCGTTTCCCTACACTGCGCGCGTCCCCCGCTCGACTAACGCGCGCTCGGACCAGGCGTGGTCCAGCGTTTGCAGGACGACGTCGGCGGGTTGCGCTCCGGAAATGCCGAACCGGCCGTCGATCACGAAGAACGGGACACCGCTGATGCCGTACGCGCGGGCCTGCTCCTCGTCGGCACGCACCGCGTCGGCGTACTGGTCCGAACTCAGTACGGCGTCCACAGCGTCTGTGGGCATCCCTACCTGCACGGCGAGCGTGCGCAACGAGTGGTGCTCGGAGGGTGGCGAGCCCTCGGTGAAGGTCGCCTGGTCGAGCCGCTCCTTGAGCGCGTCCTGGCGGCCGTGCTCAGCGGCCAGGTGCAGCAACCGGTGCGCGTCGAATGTGTTGCCGGGTCGCGCGAGATCGAAGCGGAAGTCCAGGCCCTCCTGTGCCGCCGTCGCGGTCATCCGGTCGATCATGTCTTGGGCCTGCTCGAGCGAGCTGCCGTACTTGCCGGCGAGCCGCTGCGCGTAGCGGCCCTGAGCGGTGCCGCTCGCTGGCGCGGACGGGTCGAGTTCGAAGCTGCGCCACACCAGGTGCACCTCAGCGCGGTTCTCGAAGCGTGCCAGGGCGGTCTCGAAGCGGCGCTTGCCGATGTAACACCATGGGCAGACCACATCGGACCAGATTTCCACGGTCATCGTCATACCTCGGCAACCCGGCAGACGCGTGCTGGATTCCCGCGGCACCGCTCGGTCACGCGACGCCAAGCGGAGTCCCCAGCACCCCGACATGCGGCCTCACCGCGCTTCGGGTCGGGCCCTTGCACACCGCGACTCTGATGTCACCAACCCCGAGCGTGGGCAGCACCCTCCGGGATCCAAGCCGTCCGATCGGGCGGCTGACCGGATCGACGTAATTCAGCTCAGTACGGTGGCGCAAGCCCAAGGAACATCGGGAAATGCCGGACGTTGCGCGTGAGCAGCTCAGAGCCGGTGCGGATGGCCGTGGCGGCGATGGCGAGGTCCGCGCTGTCGATGTTGTGATGACTGGGCAGCCATCGTCGACCGAGTACGCCGGCGTCTTCGGCCACGTCGGCATCGACCGGATGCCAGCGCAGAGTCGAGAGCAATGAACGGGTGGCGTCCTCCTCGGCCGGGCGCATTCCAGTGAGTACTTCCAGCCGGGTGATCTCGCTGGCCTGCAATGGTGCCGCTGACCGTTCGCGTTCGAGAACCGCCGCAGCGCCCTCGTGGCCACGAAGGTAATCGATCAGCACCGACGTATCATCAGCGCTGTCACAAGCTGCCCGGCAGACGTGAACCGGAACGCAGCCGGTCTACCCACTCGGCACGGAAAGGGCACCATTCCCGACCGGCCCGCCGGAGATCGTGCTGCCCACGACCCTGCACCCGCGGGGATCGGGTGAGGTCCGTCCGCGTGGCTGAGCCGCAGGACCGTCTGCTCGCCCCGCCGGGCTCTGTGGAGCCTGCCGACACCACAGGCTCACTACCCCCGCTGTACCCGCTGCGAATGGGACGCGCGATTGACCCGCCACCCGGCGCGGCCGGTGCACGCCTGCGTGGGCTTCGAAGCCCACCCCCTGACTGGGTGCGCTGATCATTTGTCAGGATATCTGCTCTCAAGGTCAATTGGACTCGTTGACATATGCTGCGAACGTGAAGCCGTTGGGCATCGTCGTCGACCGCACGAGCCCCGTGCCCCTGTACCATCAGCTGGGCGAGCAGTTCACCCGGGCGATCGAGAACGGGACACTCAAGCCGGGCGACGCGTTCGAGAACGAACTCGCGATCGCCGATCGTCTCGAGCTCTCGCGCCCCACGGTGCGGCGCGCCATCACCGAACTGGTGTCCCGCGGTCTGCTCGTGCGCCGCCGCGGGGTTGGCACCGCCGTCGCGAGCCAGGTGATCCACCGGCGCGACGAGCTGACCTCGCTCTACGACGACATGCAGCGCAAGGGCCAGGCCCCGGAGACCACCGTCATATCCTTCGACGCGGCACGTCGCGACGCGCGTGCGGCCGAGATCCTCGGCGTCGCCCCTGACACCCCGCTGGTCTGGATCGAGCGCCTGCGCAGGGCCGCCGGTACTCCGATCGCCCTCATGCACAACTGGCTACCGCCGCAGTACAGCGACATCTCGGCGGGCGACCTCGAGGCGGGATCGCTGTACGGATGGCTGAGGGGGCGGGGCGCCGTCCCGGTGATCGCCCGCCAGACCATCAGCGCGCGCCGCCCGACGACCAGCGAACGCAAGCTGCTCGGCCTCTCGCAGGGCGACCCGCTGCTCGCTATGACGCGCCGGGCCTACCTCGCTAACGGGCAGGCCGTGGAGTTCGGCGACCACTGCTACCGCTTCGACCAGTACGAGTTCGACGTGGCGGTGCACGACCGCTGAGCCGCCCGACCTGTGACACGGCGCCACGGGGCTTGCGTCCGCCTGGTGAACCGATTCTATGTCTTAACGTTATGCTGAGCGCCGCTCGGCGGCAGCCCCATACGGTCGGGAGATCGGTGTCTTGAAGATCGCCCAGGACCCCACGCCGTGGCACCACGACCAGGCGCTGCTCGACTTCCCGCGGAAAGTGGCCGAAGCGGCCGTGCGCAACTGGAAGCGCATCATCGAGATCGCCGTGAATGCACCAGCACCTGCTGCATCGGGGCGGCGATCTCGACTGGGACGACTTCTTCGCCGGCCTCGGCGAGATCGGCTTCTACGACCGGCCGCAGTCCGACATGGGCAACTCGGGCTTCGCCGAGGACGAGACGGCGCCCGACATGGCGCGCTACCAACTCGCGACCATGACCAAGTACGTGACCAAGCACGGAGGAACACCATGACGTCCGAGAGCACCGCCATAGCGAACCCGTTGCTCACGATGACCCGGACGACCCCCACCGCGCTGTGGAACGACTCCTCCACCCCGCACGAGCTGCGCACGGCCATCGGCTGGGGCGCCGTCGGCGCTACCTGCAACCCGGTCATCGCTCTGGGCGCCATCAACGCCGACCTTCCGCGCTGGCAGGCGCGGATCGCCCAGATCGCGGCCGAGCGCCCCACCGCGACCGAGTCCCAGATCGGCTGGCAGGTCGTCGAGGAGCTCTCGATCGAGGCCGCGGAGATGCTCGAGCCGACCTTCGACGAGCACGCCGGGCGCAACGGACGGCTCTCGATGCAGACCGACCCCCGCCTGCGTCGGGACGCGGCTGCGCTCGTCGCGCAGGCCGAGCACTTCGATGGACTCGCGCGCAACATCATCGTCAAGATCCCAGCCACGGACATCGGCATCACCGCGATCGAGGAGGCGACCTACCGCGGTATCTCGATCAACGTCACGGTGTCGTTCACCGTGCCGCAGGCGCTGGCGACCGGAGAGGCGATCCAGCGCGGTCTCGACCGCCGCGCGGCCGAGGGTCGGGACATCGCGTCCATGGGTCCGGTCGTGACGGTCATGGTCGGGCGTCTCGACGACTGGCTCAAGGACGTCGTCGCCCGTGACGGACTGGACGTCGCTCCCGAGGCGCTGGAATGGGCGGGCGTGGCGGCGGTCAAGGAGGCCTACCGCCTCTTCAACGAGCGCGGGCTGCAGGCCCGCCTGCTCGCCGCCGCCTACCGCAACCAGCTGCAGTGGAGCGAACTCGTCGGCGGCGACATCGTGCTGTCGCCGCCGTTCGGGTGGCAGGAGAAGTTCCAGGCGAGCGGGCACGACCCGCAGCCGCGCATCGACGTGCCGGTGGACGGCGCGATCCTCGATGCGCTGCGGACAATCCCGGACTTCCGGCGCGCCTACGAGGCCGACGGCATGACGCGCGCGGAGTTCGACGCCTTCGGGGCCACCCGCAAGACGTTGCGCCAGTTCCTGGAGGCCGACGAGGATCTGGACCGTCTCGTCCGCGACGTGATCACGCCGGCACCGTGATCCGCGCCCGCACCACCAGGAGACGCCGTGACCGCGACCGTCCGACTCACCACGGCTCAGGCGTTGGTGCGGTTCCTGGCCAACCAGTACAGCGAGCGCGACGGCGCCGAGCAGCGACTTCCCTACATCCTGGCGCGCAACGAGCAGGACGCGGGGCACACGGCCGCCGGCCCGCAACCGGCTGCAGACCATGGCCGTCACAACCTCGATCGGGCCGGGCGCCACCAACATGATCACCGGGTACGACGCCGACATGCTGGTCGCCGACGCCCGCGAGGAGCTAACCGGCCTCGCCGCGGCGATCGCCGGGTGGCAGGTGGACGAGGCGTATCGGCAGCGGGCCGTCGACCTCGACGCCGACTGGCAGAAGGTGGCCGACGAGTGCTACCACCGCGACAACACGCCGTTCCCGGCGCAGACCGAGGTGTTCGGCGACCTCAACGAGCTGATGGGGCCCGACCCGCCCGGGTCGTCCTGGTGGGACGTCCCGGTCAGCGATGTGTCCGGTCTCGAGTCGACCCGGCGGGAGTACGCCGAGCACGTCGCCGCGAAGCGCACCCAGCGGGCGTACCTCTGACCGCCACCATCGTCACCACCGGGAGATACCGATGACCCCAGGAACCCCGCAGGCCGTGCACGCCGGCGGATATCTCAGCGCCGACGACTGCCGACTGCCCGACCTCGTCGCGCTGCTGGAGTCCGGCCGCGACCACGGGTTGTCGGCCTACCCGCACGCCGAGCGGATTGAGCAGGGCGTCGTCGTGTACGACTCGGCGTCGCTGCGCGCCGCGATGACCACCGACGCCGCGCGATCGGCGATCCGCGCCGAGGTGGCTCAGGTGCTCGCGTCGGGACCGGGGATCGCGGTGTTCGCCGGGGCGTTTGAACGAGCCGTCGTCGACCCCGTCACCGACGCCTTCGAGCAGGTCATCGCCGACGAGAAGCGCGACGGGCACCAGTCAGGTGACCACTTCGCCGCTCCGGGCGCGAACGACCGGGTGTGGAACGCGCTTGAGAAGCTGGCGGTGCTCGCGCCGGACGCCTTCGTGGACTACTACGCGAACGACATCCTCGCCCTGGCGGCCTCGGCCTGGCTCGGCGCCGGGTACCAGGTGACGAGCCAGGTGAACGTCGTCAACCCCGGCGGCACCGGCCAGACCGTGCACCGCGACTACCACCTGGGCTTCCAGAGCCCGAAGGTGTCGGAGGAGTTCCCCGCGCACGTGCACGGGCTGTCGCCCGCCCTGACCCTGCAAGGAGCGGTCGCGCACTGCGACATGCCCGTGGAGTCCGGACCGACCCTCTACCTGCCGCACTCGCAGAAGTACTCCCACGGCTACCTCGCCTACTGGCTGCCCGAATTCCAGGAGTACTTCCTCACCCACCACGTCCAGCTTCCGTTGTCCCTGGGCGACGCCGTGTTCTTCAACCCCGCCCTGTTCCACGCCGCGGGCTCCAACCACAGCGCCTCGCTGCGCCGTATGGCGAACCTGCTGCAGGTCAACTCGGCGTTCGGACGCGCCATGGAGTCGGTCGACCGGCAACGGCTCGTCGAGGCCGTCTACCCGGCGCTGGTCGAGCGAAAGGCCCGGGGCATGGCGGCGGCGCTGCTCGCGAACGTGGTCGCCGCGACGGCCGAGGGCTACGCATTCCCGACCAACCTCGACCGCGACCCGCCGCTCAACGGCATGTCCCCGCTGACCCAGGCCGATGTCGTCCGCAGCGCGCTGGGTGCCGCGATGACATCGGACGAGCTGCACGCCCGCCTGGACGCGCACGCCGACGCGCGCCGGACGCACTGACCAGGATGGCGGACAGCCCAGGCATGCTCGCCGGCAAGGTGGTGCTGGTCGTCGGCGGCACCTCCGGCGTCGGGGCGGGGGTCGCGCGGGCGGCCGCGGACGCCGACGCGGACGCGGTGGTCGTTGCC
>JALZAI010000400.1 GCA_030948475.1 Actinomycetota bacterium | reverse complement strand
GTCACGCAGCGGCTCTACCGGACATGTCGGCGTCAGCGCAGGTGTGCGTCGACGGGCCAAACCGATGTCGGCGTCCGTACGTTTGCGTCGCGTGCCGTTTCCGGCCCACCTACGGGACGCGGCGAGGCGCGCGGACTGGGCCAGCTCACTCGCGACGCCGACCGCACCGAGGGGCGCATCTACTGACAGGGCGCGGTCCGCGACGCGCATTCCAATCGGTCGACGGAACGGCGTTGCTCGCGTAGCCTTAGCAGGCTGTGCCGACCGAACGGGCGTCAGGCGTGACCGAGCTGGGCAGCGGGCACCTCCGACTCGTACCGACGACCGACGAGCATGCCGACGAGCTGCTGCGGATCCATCGAAGCGACGCGGTGCGCGTCCGCTGGGGCGAGCCCGAGCCGGGCTTTCCCTTCGATGACGAGGACATCGTCGCGTTCACGGTCTTCGTCAACGACCAGGTTGCGGGCTTCGTCCAGTACGCGGAGGAGAACACGCCCATGTACCGGCACGCCGGCATCGACATCTTCCTGGACGCAGCGGTGCAAGGACGCGGCGTCGGGCGCGAGGTGGTCTGGCTGGTCGCCGACCATCTGGTGCACGCGCGCGGACACCACCGGGTGGTCATCGACCCGGCGGCCGACAACGAGCCGGCGATCCGTTGCTATGCCGCGGTTGGCTTCCGTCCGGTCGGAATCATGCGCCGGTACGAGCGCGGTCAGGACGGCATCTGGCACGACGGACTGCTCATGGACCTCATCGCCGACGAGCTCGTCAACCCGAACGGGACGCGGTGACGACGGCGCTGATCGGTGGCGGCTGGGACGAGGCGTACAGCTTTGCGCTGTACCGGCCGTTCCTCGATGCCGCGGGTGCCAATCCACGGCTCGCCTGCGTGATCGTCGACGAGGGCGACGGTGCTGCGCAGTTCGAGCTATGGCGGACGGTGCTCCAGCGCACCGGCCCGTGCCGACCGGGCGCGGCCGTGATCCCGCTGATGCCTAAACACTCGCCCCGCGTGCGGATCGATCGTCGCGGACGGTGATCATCGACCGCAATGCAGCGACGAACCGCTGCGCAGCGGCCAATCACGGCGCGCGCGTGGCGGTGACAGAATCGACGCCGTGAGCAACGATCCGGTCGACATCGCCGAGCAGCTGGGGCGATTCTCCGAGCATTGGTCGCCGAAGGTGATCGCGCGCCTCAACGATTACGAGGTCAAGATCGTGAAGCTGAGCGGGGAGTTCGTCTGGCACGACCACGCCGACACCGACGAGCTGTTCCTCGTGATCGACGGCGCGCTCACGATCCAGCTGCGCGACGGGAACGTGACCTTGCGGCCGGGCCAGCTCTATGTGGTTCCGCGCGGGGTCGAACACTGCCCGATCGCCGACGGCGAGGTGCACGCGATGCTCATCGAGCCGACCGGCGTTGTGAACACCGGCGACGCGGGCGGTCCGCTCACCACCGTGCCCGACTCCCTCGAATGACGCAGGCGCCGTGGTGGGCGTCCGCCGTCGTGTACCAAATCTATCCGCGCAGCTTCGCCGACGCCGACGGTGACGGCATCGGCGACGTCCCAGGCATCATCTCCAAGCTCGACTACCTGCACGAGCTCGGCGTGGACGTCGTCTGGATCTCGCCGTTCTACCGCTCGCCGATGGACGACAACGGCTACGACATCAGCGATTACCGCGATGTCGACCCGGTGTTCGGCACGCTTGCCGACCTCGACAAGCTGATCGCGCAACTGCACGCGCGCGGGATGAAGCTGGTGATCGACGTCGTCGTCAATCACACGTCCGACGAGCACCCGTGGTTCGTCGAATCCCGTGCCAGCAAAGACAATCCCAAGCGCGACTGGTATTGGTGGCGACCCGCCCACGACGGGCGAGAGCCGACCAACTGGATCGCCGCGTTCCAGGGCTCGGCCTGGGAACTCGACCCGACGACCGACGAGTACTACCTGCATCTGTTCTCGCGCCGGCAGCCCGACCTGAACTGGGAGAACCCCGACGTCCGCGCCGCCGTCTACGAGATGCTGCGGTGGTGGCTCGCGCGCGGCGTCGACGGCTTCCGGATGGATGTGATCAACTACGTCTCGAAACGGCTTCCGCTGCAGGACGGACCGCCCATCCCGAACAGCCGCTACGGCAACGGGTCCGCGTTCTACTGGTGCGGACCGCGCATCCACGAGTTCCTGCACGAGCTCAACACCGAGGTGATCGCAAGCCAGGACCGGCAGCTGGTTACGGTCGGCGAGATGCCCGGCGTCACGATCGAGGACGCGCAACGCTTCACCGATCCGGCCAACGCCGAGGTCGACATGGTCTTCCAGTTCGAGCACGTCGGACTCGACCATGGGCCGGGCGGCCGCTACGACCTGGCACCGCTGCGACTGACCGATCTCAAGCGCTCGCTCGGACGCTGGCAGGAGGGACTGGCCAAGAGCGGCTGGAACAGCCTCTACTGGAACAACCACGACCAGCCGCGCGCGGTGTCACGGTACGGCACCGACGACCCCGAGTACCGCGTCCGCTCGGCGAAACTGCTCGGCACGGTGCTGCACCTGCACCGCGGGACGCCCTACGTCTACCAGGGCGAAGAGCTGGGCATGACCAACTATCCCTTCGCGAGCATCGACGAGCTTCGTGATCTCGACTCGCTCAACTACTACGCGGCGGCAACCGCGGCGGGGCGAGACGCGGACGCCGTGTTCGCCGCGCTGCGCACCCGCAGCCGCGACAACGGGCGCACTCCGATGCAGTGGGACGCCAGCGAACACGCGGGGTTCACCACCGGGACGCCGTGGATCGCCGTCAACCCCAACCACGTCGAGATCAACGCCGCCGCGCAGGCCGACGACCCTGACTCGGTCTTCAGGCACTACCAGAAGCTCATCGCGCTGCGCCACGAGCTGCCAGTGGTCGCGCACGGCGAGTTCAGCATGTTGCTGCCCGACGACGAGCATGTGTACGCGTTCACGCGCCGCGATCAGGGCGTCGAACTGCTGGTGATCGCGAACTTCGGTGAGGCGGAGCAAGGCGTCGACCTGCCGGACTGGTCCGGCGCCGAGCTCGTCCTCGGCAACTACCCGGACCCCGGCGCCGAGCTGACCCTGCGCGCCTGGGAGGCCCGCGTGCTGATCAGTACTCCCGGCGGCCCCATGCGCTGATCAGGGGTGCGGTGGCCAGATCCATTCGGCCGCTCGCGACGTTGTCCAGGTGCCGCGCGATCTCCGCCTCGGTGGCCAGTCCGGCGGCGAGCAGCTGAGCGCGGATCTGTAGCACGGTGGCCGTTTCGAGGGCGGCGCAGGCGGGTCCGGTGATCGGGAAGTAGGCGTCCGCGCGCACCTCGACGAGACCTGCTTCGCGCAGCCGTCTCGGCAGGGTCCGTCCGAACGCGAGGTCGACACCACGATCGGCCATCAGGGCACGAAAACCGGTGCGCAGCCGGTTGCCGAGCGCCTCGGCCGGCTCGTCGGGTGACAGCAGCGGTTGCAGCGCTGGGTCCGCGTCCTCGAGCACGAGCCAGCCGCCCGGGCGCAATGCGCCGACCAGCTTAGCGATGATCGCATCGCGTGCCGGGACATGGACGAGGACCAGTCGCGCGTGGATCAGCTCGAAGGTGCCGGGCGCTTCGTCGGTCGCGACGTCGTGGCGCAGCACCTCGTAGTTGGCCGGCGCGTCCATCCAGCTCGGGTCGATGTCGCTCGCCACGACGCGGCCGGCCGGGCCTACGCGCTGCGCCAGCCAGACCGGGAGGTTCGGGCCACCGGCGCCGATCTCCCAGCAGTGCCAGCCCTTTCCGAGTCCGACATCGAGCAGATGCCGCTGCGTCCACGGGTCGAGCAGTTCCGACAGTGCGGCAAACCGCTCGCCGGCCTGCCGCTGCGCGTTGTCGAGCAGGTATCCGTCCTCAGTCACGCCATTGACCGTAGAGTCCCGAGTTGATGACCAACGCACTCCTGCGCGACGCGATCCAATACGGAGCCGCGTCGTTGCCCGATGTCCTGCCCTCCGCGCTCGCGGCTCTCGGCGTGCCGAACGAACCCAACACACTGGGGCTGGATCCCACGGAGAGCCTCGTCGTCGTGCTTGTCGACGGACTCGGCTGGAATCTGCTGCGCGCGCACGCCGACGCCGCGCCGTTCCTGTCCGGCCTGCAGGCACGTCCGCTCACCGTGGGCTTCCCGACGACGACGGCGACCAGCCTCACCTCGCTCGGCACCGGACTCACCCCGGGTGTGCACGGCCTGACCGGTTACACGTCGCGCGCCGAAGGCGTGGACGAAGCGGTCAACTGGCTGCGGTGGGAGACGGCTCGATCGGGACGGTCCCTGCTGGAGCAGCTCGTCCCCGAGGAACTGCAGCCACACCGCACCGCGTTCGAGCGGGCCGAGGCGGCCGGGGTCGAGGTCTCCGTGGTCACCCATCACAGCTTCCGCAAGAGCGGGCTGACCCGTGCGGCGCTTCGCGGCGGGACGTTCGTCGCGTCGTACACGGCCGCAGACGCGATTTCCGCCGTCGCTACCGCAGCACGGGGACGCCGGCCGAACCTCGGGTACTGCTACAACGGCGACCTCGACCTCGTCGGGCACGTGCACGGCTGCGAATCCGAGGCGTGGCGGATCCAGCTCGCGCTCCTGGACCGCGTTCTCGAGATGATTGCCGCCCGGCTGCCGCCGGCCACGCGGCTCCTCGTCACGGGCGATCACGGCATGGTCGACGTCCCGGACCAGGCCAAGATCGACTATGACGCGACGCCGGCGCTCTCGGACGACGTCGAGACGATTGCGGGAGAGGCGCGCGCACGCTACCTGCACGTCCCAGCGGCCAAGATCGACGCGGTGTTGCGCAGATGGCGTGAGGAGCTGGGCGACCGGATGCTGATCGTGACGCGCGACGAGGCAGTGGCCGCCGGGTGGTTCGGGCCGAGGGTCGAAGCGGAGGTCCTGTGCCGGATCGGGGACATCGTGGCGGTCTCGACCACCGACGTCGCGGTGGTGCGGCAGCGGGTGGAACCGCTGTTGTCGCGGCTGCGCGGCCAGCACGGCGCGCTCACCGAGGACGAGTTGCTGGTGCCGTTGCTGCAGTACGTCACTTGACTCTTTCGAACGCCTGTTCGATGATGGGCGAATGCTCGACGTGGCGCTCCGCAAGGCCGACGGCAGCAGCTCCGTCGACTGGCACCATGTCGGGCGCCGCAGCGCTCCCCCGCTGCCCGTCCATCCTGCCCTGACCGAGATCTTGCCGAGCGGGCTACGACGCGGTAGCACGGTCGCCATCACCGGATCGATTTCGTTGTTGCTCGCCGTCCTGGGCGCCGCGAGCAGCGACGGCGCCTGGTGCGCGCTGGTCGGCTTCCCGCGGATCAGCATCGAGGCGACCGGCGAGTACGGCATCGAGCTGTCCCGGCTCGCGATCGTGCCTGCGCCGGGATCGAGCTGGACGACTGCGGTCGGCGCCCTGCTCGACGCGGTCGACGTGGTGGCCGCGCGTCCGCCCCGGCTGGTGCCCGGTGACGTCCGCCGCCTCGCTGCCCGGGCTCGCACCCGCGAGTCGGTACTAGTGCCCTACGGCGACTGGCCGGGGGCCGACGTGCGGCTGCGCGCGTCCGGCGGCAGCTGGTCGGGGATCGGCGACGGCACCGGCCGGCTGCGCTCGCGCCGCATCGAGGTGCGTGCGGAGGGACGCGGGACAGCCGCTCGCCCCCGCTCGGCGACGCTCTGGCTTCCCGCCGACGGCGGCGGAGTGCAAGCAGCTGAACCCACCGCACCGGTCATCGAGTTGGCCGGTTGAGTCACGGCGTGCCCGAGACCGAACGCCTCGTGCCGCGCCGATTCAGTGCGTGCGACTTCGACGTGATCGCCGAGCTGAACGCCGATCCCGAGGTGATGCGCCATATCGGCGACGGCCAGCCGATGTCGCGCGACCAGGTGCGCTGGCGGAACTGCCCCGCCTTACCGGCTATGCGAGCGAGGGCGCGGGCCATGCAGCAACCGGGTTGGACTACCTGCGCACTGGTCGGGACGGCAAGGCAGGACAAATGGGCTATTGTCGTAGGACTGGGAACACAGTCAGTCCGGGCTCGGAGTCCGCGTACGCCGCTCCGTGAGTATTCGCTCGCCGTCGGACATCCTGCGGGTTATGACCCTCGAACGCAGAGGACTGTGCTGTGACGAGTGACTCCGAATTGGCGGACGCGACGTCCGACGACGATTTCCTAGGGCTGACAGCCGGAATGGCAGGCCTGGCGAACCTGGTCGCAGGTGCCAGCACGCTGGAGCAATTGCTGGAACAGGTCGCATCCTTCGCCCTGCTGGCCGTGCCCGGTGCCGACGGGGCCGGGGTGACGATGCTCGAATCCGGTCACGCCGACACAATCGTGGCGTCGGCAACGTTCGTGCGTGACGTGGACGCCATTCAGTACCGCCTCGGTGAGGGGCCGTGCATCTCCGCGGCGGCAACCGGCCATACCACCACGTCGCCAGGATTGGCCGAGGATACGGAATGGCCGAATTTCGGGCCGCTGGCTGCGGATATCGGCGTCCATAGTGCGCTTTCGCTGCCCTTGCTTCTCGGCGGTGAGGTGATTGGCGCGCTCAACATGTACGCGCACAAGCCGGCCGCGTTCGGCACCTCGTCCCGTGCGCTCGGTGAACGATTCGCGGAGACGGCAGCAGTCGCGATTCACAACGCGCGCGCGCTGCATCAGGCCCAGCAGACAGCGGTTCGGCTGGAAGCGGCGTTGACGACCCGGTCGACCATCGATCACGCGGTCGGCATCGTCATGTCCAGGTCGGGCGTTTCAGCGGACGACGCGTTCGTGCGGCTCCGGATCATGAGTCAGCACCAACACGTGAAGCTGGTGAGCGTCGCGGCCGAAATCGTGGAGGAATCGGTGCGGCGTGCCAAGGCCCGCACCCGAACGCCAGAGGAATCAGAACGCTGACTCACGATGGTTGCAATGCCGTGAAGATGGTGTAAGCTGGGCATTGCTGACGAACCAGCCAGTCCGGAACGCATCCACCTAATTGTGGATGTCGAGCACTCGCTCACAGCCGGGACGTCCGGGTAGCCCCGAATTTCGGGAGCCGTAAATCCGGACCTAATGAGCACACTCGCCAAGCGAGTCCTGCGATCAGCTAACCGTTGTGCAGTCGCGCCTCCCGCGGGGGGAGGCACGTCCAAGCGCGGGAACCGGTTCCAAACGTGGCTCGGCTGCGGTATGGCCGTCATCTTGCGCCGGGTAACCGGGGCACCGGGGGACGACGGGCACACCGCAGCCAGCGCTACGTGCTACCTCCTCGCCCATTACCTCAGGGCTCGCACGCGCCGAAACCCATTGAACTTTCGTTGACCGGAGATCCCCAATGACCATGATCGTTAGCCGCACCCACGACGTCCGGCTGCAAGCGCGTGCCCGGCTGTACCAAGGCAGCTGCAGCTGCGGCTGGGCGTCACCCGATGATCCGTCCCCGTCGGCTGCGGCCGTGGCGGCCGTGAAGCACGGCACCAGCCGCGCCGGCACCACATCGAAGTCGCTGACGTCGCGCTGGAAATGGGACTTCTAACTCGAGGTTGAGTCGGTCGGGCCGCGCGCTGCGCGGTAACCGAGGACGGCGGCCAGCCCGAGTGCGCTGCGCGGCTGGTACGGGGCCCGCCACAACCCGCCGTGGACGGCGGCATACGCCTCGTCCTGCCATGGTTGCTCGTGCGCGGGGCCGCCGCCGGTCTGCAGGTCGGCGACGAGCAACGCCGCCATCAGCGTGTTCGCGGTTGCCGGCTCGAACACCTCGACGCCGAAGTGATGCGCGCCGGCGTAGGCGGCGGCCAGCGCCCGGTTCTTGAGCACCGACCGGGTTCGGGTGGGCGGCGCGATATTCATCGAAACGACGGTTCCGGCGTCGCGGGCGACGGTTGCCCGCCATCGCTGCAGCCGCTTGGCCAGCACGTAATTCGGTCCCTGCTGCCGCACCAGCGCGTCGTGGATTCCCGGATCGCCGCCGGGAAGGTACTGCCCGCGAAGTAGCCGGCCCGCGGAGGGCCGGGCGACCAGCCGGGCCAGACGCGACCGGCCCGCGTAGGCATGCCGTGAGTGCGCGACAGCGTCCGGGGGAACCGCGAAGACGTCGGTCGGGGTGGCGAGAAAGGCAAGCGCCAGCTCGGGACGGACACCCTGCAGGCGCAGGGTCAGGGCGTCGAGCGCCGCCGACAACCGCAGGTTGCGCGCTCCGTCGGCGTACACGTAGTTGCCCAGCACCACCCGTCCGTCCAGGCCACCTACCCAGTCGATAGCGGCCGCGATGTCACTCAGCAGGTCGAGCCCGGCATGCGCCGGCTCAGCACTGCCAGGCACCAGCAGGACACCGGCCGAGTCGCGGGCGAAGCCCAGCAGGCGCTTCCACAGATCCGGGCGCGGCAGGTCGACCGCCGCCACCCGGGCTCCCCAACGCAGCAGGGCCTGCAGCGGACCCATCTCAGCCCCGGCGCCGAGCACGACCACGGTCTGCCCGTCCAGGCGCAGCCACTCGGGATGCGCCATCACCGCGCGTACCCGGTCGGCGGCCGATGGTTCCAGAATCCCCGCTGCAGCCCACGCGTCGAGCCGGTGGCCCAGCGCGTCGCCGGACAGTCGCTCGCCGCGCAGCGGCAAGCTGAAGCCGAATTCCGCTTCCCCGCTGCCCCGGATCTCGACAGTCGAGGGCGCGGGTCCGGTCGCGTCGAACGGCATCGCGTCGAGGGGTGCTTCGCCGCCGTCGGGGAGGCGGTACCGCATCCGCCGGTGCGCGGCGCGCAGGCCGTCAGCCGCAACCGTCAGCGCAGCCTGCCGGGAGGCCAGCCCGGCTTGGACGAGGCGGTGGAAATGCACCAGGTAACCACTGCGCCAGTTGCTCTCGCGTTCGGCACCGAGCGCGCCGGCCGGATCGACACCGCGCAGCGCATCGGCCACGATCGCACGGCCGAGCGCCGAGCTGCTCCGCCGTCCGCCGGGCTCCGCGGGGACGACCACACCGATCTCGTCGCTGCTCATCCTCGCCTCCGGCCGCCCATCCTCGTCCTGTGCACTGTTCCAGGCGGCGCGGGGTAGCGCCCGACGTCGTCGCGATGATCAACTGCCACTGCGGAAGGCTTTGGGCAGGCTCAGTGGCTGATCATCAGCTACCAACTCCCTCGTCGCTTGCGCCTTTCGACTTCCGCGACGCCGCAGTTCACGCCTTGCGCAGTGAGACCAGCGATCCGAACGCGATGATGTTGTCCAGGTAGCTGCCGGCGGACGCGTCGAACTGGCCGCCACAGGTGATCAGCCGGATTTCCGCAGCATTGGTGTCGCCATACACCTGCGCGGTCGGGAACGAGGACTTCGGGATCTGCGCGACCCGGGTGACCCGGTACCGGGCGATCATCCCGTCGGCACGCAACATGCTGATCTTGTCGCCGGAGTGCAGCCGACCGAGGTCGAAGAACACACCCCGACCGGCCGTCGCCGAGTCGACGTGGCCGAGGATCACCGACGGTCCGAGCAGACCGGGCGCGGGCGAGTACTTGTACCAGCCGGCGACCGACACCTGGGAGAGCGGCGGGACCTGGACGGTCCGGTCGGTGTTGAGTCCGAGCTGCATTACGCCGGCATCGACGCCGATCGCCGGGATGCAGATCCGGATCGGGACGGTCCCCCCTGCGCCATTGGCCGCGGATTTGGTGCAGCCCCGCGACGAGGGGGCGGCCGGGCTCGTCCGGCGCGGCGTCGCCGTCGACTTGCGCGGCGTGCGGGAGGCGACGGACGCGCGCGGGCTGCTGGTCGGTACCCGGCTGGTTACCGGACTGGGCGGTACCGGCGCCGCGAGCTTGTGCGCGTCGCCCGAGCCCGAGAACGCCAGGATCAGG
>JALZAI010000377.1 GCA_030948475.1 Actinomycetota bacterium | reverse complement strand
CCGCGTTGCGGTTGACGGTGATCCCGATCTGTGCGCGATCTGCTGGACCGGGCCGACCGTCACGTGCGAGGGCTGCGGACAGGTTCGCCCGTGTCGCGGCGAGCGGCGCGGACGGATGCTCTGCAGCGCCTGCTGCCCGGTCGCCGATCAAACGTGCGCGCACTGTCACCGGCAGAAGCGTCCGATGGCGCAGTGGCGGGAGGGCCCGGTCTGCAACCGCTGCTACCACCGGGCGCTCGCCGCGAAGGACCGCTGCCCGAAGTGCGGCGAGACCCGCCGGCTGCTGCGCTACCCGAGATTCCCTGATCCGATCTGCAGTCACTGCGCTGGAGCGAACCCGGATCATGTGTGCGGACGGTGCGGCGCCGAGGACGACCTCTACGAGCGCGGCCTCTGCGGACACTGCGTGTTGAACGACCGCCTCACCGCACTGCTCGGCGACCCCGACCAGCGCGCCCGCCGCGGCCTCGCGGCGCTATTCGACTCGTTCGCGGCGACCGAGTCGCCGAAGGACATGATCCGGTGGCTTGCGAGGAGCCCTGCCGCCCCGGTCCTCGGGCAGATCGCCCGCGGCGAGCTTGCGTCCGAGCACGAGACGCTCGACCGGTTGCCCGTGAGCCCAGCGATGCGGCACCTCGAGGGCCTGCTCGTCGCCACCGGAGCGCTGCCACCGAGGGATCCCGCGCTCGCGCGACTCGAGCGCTGGATCGAGGAGTTCCTCGCCATCAACGACCGCGAGCCGGCGCTGCGAACGTTCGCGCACTGGATCGTTCTGCGCCGCTACCGACGACAGAGCCACAAGGCGCCGCTGAGCGCTTCGGCTCTGAGTCACGCCAAGACGGAGCTGGGGAGCGCCAGCGCGTTCATTGATTGGCTCGCCGGCCGGGACACGCCACTCGGTAGCTGCCGCCAGGCCGACATCGACGCGTGGCTCGCGGGCTCGCGGGCCGACCGCCATATCGCGCGGTCGTTCGCGCGCTGGGCGATCGCCCGCGGATTGATGCCAAAGCTCGACTTCCCGACCGGCAACCGCGGCGGGCCGCCCGCGCCGATCATTGATCAGGACCTGATCGAGCTCGCCCGCCGGCTGCTGCACGACCCACGGATCGCACCGAGCGACCGGATCGCTGGGAGCCTCGTCGTGCTGTTCGCCCAACCCGTCATCCGCGTCGCGCGCCTCACCGTCGACGACATCACGATCGACACAGACACCGTCGCGATCGGCCTCGGCCGCACCGCGATCGTCGTGCCAGAGCCACTCGCCGGCCTGCTTCGCGGCCTCGTCGCTGACCGCAGCTGCCGCGCTACCGCCCAGCTCTACGAGCCACTCTGGCTGTTCAGTGGCCGGGTTGCAGGCCGGCCGGTCGACGAGCAGGTCCTCAGCCGCCGGCTGAAGCGGGTCGGGGTCGACTGCGGCGCGGCACGACGCACCGCGCTGCTGCAACTCGCCGGGCAGATGCCCGCCGCCGTCCTCGCGGACCTGCTCGGGATCAACATCCTGACGGCCACAAAATGGGCGGAAACCGCGGGGCGACCGTGGGGCGGGTATCCGACGTTGCGGACCTCAGGCGCGCGGCCGCGCCAGTCGGCCGATTGAAGCCGTTACGGCAGCTACCGTGCGCGTGGTGAACGCACAGCCTGAACCTGATTCGTCGTTTGTCGCGATCCCGCCGGCGCTCCGTCGCGCGGTGATGGAGGACGCGATCGCGGCGATCCCGGTCGCTGAGGCGCGGGCCGCGGTCGATCGCGCTTTAGAGCAAGTGGATGAATGGAGTCACTGCCTGCCGTGGGGCAACCATCATCGTCTCGAGCCGATGTATTACGAGCGGCATCGCGCTCGCTCGATGGGCGCCCGACCGCGGCCGGAACCAGGTCGCGCTCCCGGCCCGGACAGCTGGGATGAGTATGGGCGCGACCGCGAGGGCCGGATCATCGTGGTCCGAACGCTGAGGTCGATGCCCCCTTCGGAGACATTCGACGTGTGGCTTTCGCGGGAGCAGTCGGTCGTGTTCGCGGTGACGCTCGGCGAGATCGTCGAGCTGCGCCGATTCGCTTGGGACGGCGAGCTGATGCAGGCCGCCAGCGAACTGCGCCGCATCCCAGCGCAACACGGTCAACCCGAGTTCCGCTACTACCGGGCCGAGACCTTCCACTACGTTGATGGGAGCCTCGACGCGATCCGCTCGGCCGACTTCCCGGCGCACCCACCCGGCCCATGGGAGCACTACTGCACGATCGAACGCAAACCGAAGCGCCGACCGGTATGCGTCTGGCGACCGGCCGCGGCGGCTGACCCGGCGCGCCTCTCAGAGCAGCAGCTTGACGCCGAGATCGAACGGTTGACGGCAGGGTTGGCGGACGCGATACCCCGCCTCGCGCGCGGCGCCGGGATCGACCGCCCGGTCTACTTCGTGAACCTATTCAGCGGCAGGACGCACTTCCAGGTGCAGGTCTCGCCGGCAACGATCGGTGATCGCGCCCGGATCCTCCGCCGCAGGCCGTATCGGCCGCTGGACATTTACGTGCAGTTCGACCAGGGCGGCTGCAACTGCGACATCGACGACGACTGGGGACTCGGATCCCTCGTGCAGCTTGGGCATGACGTCGAGCTCGAGCTCCAGCGCCGCCGTGACGACATCCGCCAACGCGCGATCTGGAAGGACTTGACCAGCCGGCTGAACGAGCGCGACTGGAGCGACTGCTTCCCGGTCACCGATGACTTCCTCGTCATCGCCACCCCGACCTCTCAATCACCCAAGGAAAGAGCGAACGAGATCGCCGAGATGCTCGGCAAGCAGCGATTCGCACGCCTGCTCGAGACGGAAACCGCGCGCGCCGAGCAGCTCGCAGCCGAGGATCCAGGTCCGCCGGCAGTCAAGCTCAACCAGGCCACACGGAAGCTCAAGACCGAACTCGCGCAGGCTGGGGTCATGCTGCCGTTGCGAGCAGGAAGCCAGGTGCACGTTCGCGACGTCTGGGACGCGTTCGTTGCTTTCCTAGACACGCCGATCGCTGGTCTCGACCCGCTGCAAGGCGAAGACATGGTCCTGGTCGAGCACGGCCGCGACGCCTACCGAGATTCGACGTTCTACCTCAACCTTGCGCGGCAAGTCGACCGCGGCGATCGCGGCATGGAAACGATCCGCGTCGAGCTCAGATTCCCCCTCATCGGCGCCATCACGGACATCCAAGACGGCAACCGATGGTTCAACCCTGCTGACCTCGACGAGATCCGCACCGAAGGACCAGAGACTCCCGGGCTCGCCGCCCTGATCTCGGCGGACGCGCGCCCAACGAGCATCGACATCAGCCGAGAAGGTATCTAGCGCGGGGCCCCTCCGGAGGCCGCGCAGCGACCATCGCCGCTCGCCTCGCCCTACGGGCTCGGCTTCGCGTCGACGGTCGCTATCCGCCCGCACTCCACCGGGCAGAGGATCGCCAGGGAACCAGGGGCCCGACTGCTCCGAGTCCGATGCGGGGAGGAGCATTCGACACAGTTCGAATAGCGCTCTTCCGCCAGTTAAGAAGCCCGGACGATCGCTGTCCTGCTGGACGATCTCCAGCTGACCGCCGCGGCGCTGGCGAGAAGGCTCGGCCGGAGCCGAGCGGACGTTGCGCACACCGTCCGCCTCCTCGATCTGCCTGACATAGCGATCGACCTGATCGACTCGGGAGCGCTGACCAAGGGACACGGCAAGGCGCTCCTGACCGAGCCTGACCACAGCCGGCGCCGAGTGCTCGCGCGGCGCGCCGCCGAGGCTGGCTGGTCGGTGCGCAGGCTCGAATCCGAGATCGCGCGCGGCCGCCGCGCTCGCCCAACGCCAGGGCGGCCGCATCCCGACCACGAGGCTACAGCCGTAAGACTCGAGGATGCGCTAACGAAGACCATAGG
>JALZAI010000371.1 GCA_030948475.1 Actinomycetota bacterium | reverse complement strand
GGCGCCCGGACCCGTGCAGCGAGGAGGCATTGCCGAGTTGACCCAGCGCTTCCGCGACCGCCGCGACGGCCTCGGGGAGCATGGGCGTGGTCGCCGCGTGATCCAGGTACGTCATCGCCTGCCAGCTTACGGCGCAGCGTCCTGCGCTGGCCGCGTGCTGGGACCTACCGACCTAGCTCGGCGCTTGCCTGCTGCCTTGTCGACGGTGCCGGTGCTGCGGGTCGAGGGGCGCTCGGCGGCCGCGCGCGTCCCGCCGCGAGCAGGCCGCCGAGCGCTATGACGGCCATGGTCACGGTGAGGATCCAGAACGCCGCGGTGAAACCGAGCGTCGCTCCGGCCGCCGCCCCGACGAGGACGCCGCCGAATCCGGTCGTCAGCGCCGCGCCGGTCGCGTCGGACAGCTGCAACGCCGCCGAGTCGCCGCCGCGATCGGCATCGGTGGTGTAGCGCAACAGCAAGACGCTGGTGCTCGTCATCGCCAGGCCCATGCCCACGCCTGCCACCGACCAGGCCGGATAGACCAGCCAACCCGGCGCGGCCGGTTGCTGTGCGACGCCCACCAGGACGGCGGAAACGGCGACCAGCGCGAATCCGCTGCGCAGCAGGCGCACCCGCCGGATCGGCTCGGGCAACGGGCTCGGACGACCCTGCCACCACGAGCCGAAGGCCCAGGTGACGCCCGAGGCCGCGAGCGGCAGACCGGCCGCGGTCGGCGAGTAACCGTGCTGCACGGTCATCGCCAGCGGCACGCTCGCGTCCACTCCGAAGAATGCGCCGGCAAGCAAGCCGCGCAGCGCGACCGGTGTCGCCACGCCCGCGCGCAGCCGGGCCGTCCCCGGCGGCAGCAGCCGGTGCAGGCCCCAGCCGATCAGCGCCACGCCGGCCACCCCGGCGACCAGCCACAGCACAGTCCGGTGCTGACCGGCACTCTGGACGAGCGCGATCCCCATCGCCACGCCGAGCGCCCGCAGGATCCGACGCGGATCGGCCAGTCCGCTGCCCGCACCGGCCGGGGCGCGCGGCAGGCCACGCAGCACAGGCCGCAACAAGGCTGCCCCGACCAGGACGAACGGCAGCAGCCCGAGGAACACCCAACGCCAGCTCAGGTGCTGGGTGAGCGTTCCCGAGATCACCGGGCCGAGCAACGAGGGCAGCACCCACGCCGAGGATGTCGCCGCGAACAGCTTCGGCTGAAGCTCTCCGGCATAGGTCTCACCGATAACGACGTAGATCGCGGTGATGAGCAGGCCGCTGCCCAGCCCCTGCACAACCCGTCCCGAGACGAACTGGGTCATTGTGACTGCGGAACCGGCGAGCACCAGCCCGCCGGCGAAGCAAACCAGGCCGGCCAGCAGTGGGCGCCGCGCTCCGTACGCATCGCACATCTGACCGGAGACGACCATGCCGATCACGTTGGCCAGCAGGAATCCAGTGAACGCCCAGCCGTAGCCGCCCAGGCCGTGCAAGTCGCGCGCCGCGGTCGGCAATGCGGCCGCCACGGCCATCGCCTCGAAGGCGATCAGTGTGATGAGGATCAGGATCGCGCCGGTGGCCGAGCGCAGCCGGCCGGTGAAGATCGAAGCCGGAAGCCGCTCGTCCGACTGCGCCTCGCTCGCCACCCGTCCAGCATGCAACCTGAAGTCCACTTCATTGCAACCGGACCACTCGTGGGCCCGTGGTCTGGTGCGGGAGCACCGTGTTGAATGACAGATCGCGGCGTTGAGTAATGGCGTGTCGCCCCGTCAGCGATCTTCGGAATCCCGTCACTCGACGGGTCGGTTCGTCTGTCACCGTGCGGAACGTCAGCCCTTGCGCTTGGTGATCTCCTCGGTGAGCTGCGGCGCGACCTGGAACAGGTCGCCGACGACGCCGAAGTCGGCGAGTTCGAAGATCGGCGCCTCGGCGTCCTTGTTGATCGCGACGATCGTCTTGGACGTCTGCATGCCCGCCCGATGCTGGATGGCTCCGGAGATGCCGACCGCCACGTAGAGCTGCGGCGACACCGTCACGCCGGTCTGGCCGACCTGCATCTGGTGGTCCACCCAGCCCGCGTCGACGACGGCCCGCGAGGCACCGACTGCCGCTCCGAGCGAATCGGCCAGCTTCTCGATGATCTCGAAGTTCTCGGCCTTGCCGATGCCGCGCCCGCCGGACACGACGACCGACGCGTCGGAGAGCTGCGGGCGCGATCCCTTGGCCTCGACGACCGTATCAGTGATCTTCGCTCGCTTCGCGCCCTCCGAGACCTGGACGTCGACCACAACCTCTTCGGCCGCGGCGGGCGCGGCCTCGGGAGCGAACGAGTTCGGCCGGACCGTGATGATCGGCGTGCCGGTGCTGACTCTGGCCTGCACCGTGATCGAAGCGCCGAAGATCGACTGCGTCACGCTGTCGCCCTCGAAACCGACGGCGTCGTACAGGACGCCGGAGCCGAGCTTGATCGCCAGCCGGGCCGCGATCTCTTTGTTCTCGGGGCTGGACGAGAGCAGTACCGCGGCCGGCGACGCCTGCCCCGCCACTGCAGCAAGGGCCTCGGCTTTGGGGGCGACCGAGTAGGCGACGATTTCGTCGCTCTCGGCCACATACACCTTCACCGCGCCGTACTCAGCCAGCTGGTCCTTGAGCGCCGCGGCTGTGCCGGGGGCGCCGACAACGACCGCGCTGGGGTCACCGAGTGTGCGCGCCGCGGTCAGCAGCTCGAACGTCGCCTTCTTGACGGTGCCCTCGACCGAATCGGCAAGTACCAGTACTTCTGGCATGGTTCTATCTCCTCGTCAGATGAGCTTCTTGGACGCCAGGAAGTCGGCGATCGCCGCTCCCCCGTTGCCCTCGTCCTTGACGCTCTGCCCGGCCTCGCGCGGCGGCGCGTTCTCGAACGACACGACCTGCGACCACGCGCTGGTCAGTCCGACCTCGCCGGCATCCAGCCCGATCGCGCCGAGATCCAGGACCTCGACCGGCTTGCTCTTGGCGGCCATGATGCCCTTGAAGGACGGGTAGCGCGGGTCATTGATCTTCTCGACCACGCTGATCACCGCAGGCGTGCTGCCCTCGACCGTCTCGTAGCCGGTCTCGGTCACCCGCTCGATGGTGACCGTCGAGCCGTCGACGATGACCTTGCGAGCCTGCGTCAACTGCGGCACGTCGAGCACCTCGGCAAGCATCGCGGGCACGACGGCGCCGCGCGCGTCCGTTGCCTCGGATCCGGCGATCGCGAGATCCCACTCGACCGTACCCAGAGCCGCCGCGATGACCTTCGCAGTGGCGATCGCGTCCGAGCCGTGCAGGGCCTCGTCCACGACGTGTATCGCCTTGTCGGCCCCCATCGAGAGCGCCTTGCGGATCGACTCGGTGGCCCGCTCCGGACCCACGGTGAGGATGGTGACCGCACCGTCGTGGGCCTCCTTGAGGCGCAGCCCCTCCTCGATCGCGAACTCGTCGATGTAGTTGATGACCGGGTCTACGGCGCCCCGGTCGACCGTGTTGTCGGACGGATCGAGCTTGCGGTCGCCCTCGGTGTCAGGCACCTGCTTGACCAGGACCACGATGTTCATGCGTTCGCTGACCTCTCGGATCGGGAGTCGCGCAGCCTGCGACTTTAGGGCACGCGGTGGGTCCGCGAGCCTGCGCCGCGCACCTTACGCACAGCTCAACGCAGCGATCGGCGCAGGTCGGATACGCGCACCGTGGGTTGCGTCAAGTTCGCGAGTTCTTGGCCGGCGGCCCAGTCAGCCAGATCTGCGAGCGCCTGAACGCGCGCGATGCGATCGTCCTGCGCGGCGATCTGTGCGAACGCCAGATCCCGGGCACGGACCGTGTCCGCCAACTCGGCATGCGCCTGCACGAGTTCGCTTCGAAGCCGCATCACTTCGTCGGATTCGAGCAGTGGACCCGAACCTGCCGGTGGCAGGTCACCCGGGTGTGGCTCCACGGAGACTCCTCGGCTCAGGCGCGCGCGTCCGTCCTGCCAAGGGTAACCCGAACAGCCTGATTGGCCCGAGCACGTGCCGCTCGGGCCAGTCAGGCGTCGTCGCTCAGGCGGCGATGACCGCCGGGCAGCGTGGCCTGCATGGGCCGACGATCACCGGCCGAGATCCACCGGGAGTGGACCGGCAGCCGCGGGGCTCTCCGCCGATCCACGCAACATCTCGGCGATGCTGTCGCACCAGGTGAAGTTGTCCGAGGCCACCCGGCGGGCCCGGACACCTTGCATCGCCGAGATGAGCAGGGCGCGCTCCTTGAGCCGCAGTTCTGCGTAGTCGTCGTCCCCGATGACGATCGACGGAGCGAGCTGCCGGAAGGGCGGGAAGCCGTAGGCGTCGTCGGTGTTCTCGATGAGCGTCTCGATCGTCTCGGCGAATCCTATGTCGGCGACGGCGGGCTTTCCGCGCTCGACCACGAACAGGTCGCGGACGGTCGTCGTGGTGCCGATCGTGCAATCGACGAGTCGGTCGACGGCGAACTTCGGCGGCGGAATCACCCGCTGAGTCAGCGAATTAACCCCCATGATCGGGATGTTCAGCCCGGCCAGGAGCATCCCGAACTGGCGCCCCTCCGCGGAGTGCAGCCTGCTCTGCACCTTCAGCCGGCGCCATTCTGCCGCGGTGAGGTCGCCGGCCTGAATCGCCTGCAGCGTGTGATGGCTGATCGTCAGTGGCTTCGGGAAGCAGGTGGCCGTGCCGTCGCGGTCGACGAGAGTCATGTCGTCGGACAGGAACAGCGCACCGTAATCGCGCAGCATGCGCAGCACCGTTCCGGTCTTGCCGGTGTCGGTACGCGCCGAGAGCAGCATGCCCGAGCCATCCAGCTCGAGGCACGCCGAGTGCAGCAGCACGACGCCCCGCGACACCGCGATGAAGCGCAGTAAGGCCTCGATCACGTTCGTGTAGAGCACGTGCGGCGAGCGCGCGAGCGTCGGCGACGCTGTGACCTCCACCGTCTCGCCGACCCGTACCGCGAAGTTGGCGCCGAGGCGGCCAAGGTGTTCCTGATAGGTCAGCGAGTGGGTGGAAGCGACGTGTGTCATCAGCGCGCGAGTCCGCGGTGTACCCCGACCGACGGCACCGACGCGGACTGCGAGATCAACCTTGCTGCCGACCCACTGCGCGCGGAAGTACTCGAGTTCGGGCAGCGGGACCTGCGACCCGATCGTGAGCAGCGAGCCGATCGAGTAGCGATAGGGCAGGTACCGCGTTCCCGGTCGGGCTGGCGGAGCCGCGACGAACCTGGTGGGCTTCGTGCTCGGCGCGGCGTCCTCGAGACCGAGCGGGACGTGCACGATCACCTGCATCGGCTCGCGCACCGGCACCCCGATGGGTCGGTCGACGTCAGGGGTTGCGTAGATCGCGGCGTCGGCGACGAGGAAGCGGACGAGGAACAGCAGGCTCAGCGTGATCAAGTTACCGAGCAACACGCCGGTTCCCACGGTCTCGACCAGCAGGGCGAGAAGCGGCAATCGGAGCAGCAGCGCGGCGTGATTGACGAGAGCGAAGCGCACGAAGCGTCCCGGGCGGGACCCGGGCTTAGGGCCGCGAAAGACCAGAGTCTCGGTCAGCGCAAAGTTCCACAGCGTCGATGCCTCGGTGGCAACGATGGCGCCGAGGAGGTAGTGCTGCGCGGAGTTGTTGAGCATCAGCCACAGCACGGCCTCGTTGACCGCCAGCCCGGTAAGACCGACCAGCCCGAACAGGATCAGGCGAAGAACTCGGACCCTCGTGCTGGTCGTCGACGACTTGGCGAGCTGGCCGCGCAGGACCTTGAGCCGCAGTCGCGAGACATGACGCAGGAAGCGCGCGCCCTCCCGCACGGAAGCCTTGCTCTCGCCGGCGACGCGCTCGCCGAAGACGAACGGGACCTGGGCCACGCGGAGCCGATTCTGCCGGATCACGATCTCGAGCAGGATCTTGAAACCGACCGGGCGCAGCGTTTCGAGATCGAGCGCGCCGAGCCTGATGGCGAAGAACCCCGACATCGGGTCGGACAGCAGGGCGAGCCGGCGTGGGAACAGTGCCTTGACCGACCTCGTCGCCAAGCTCGACACCGCCCGTCGGTAGCCGCCCTCGAGGCCTTCGGACTCGCCGCCGTCCACGTAGCGCGTACCGGCGACCAGATCGACGTCGCGTGACTGCCCGATCGCCACCATCTTCGTGATCAACTCTGGCGGGTGCTGGAGGTCGGCATCCATCACGACGGCCCATGGTCCGCGGGCGTGCTTGAGACCCGCTACGACCGCTCCCCCGAGTCCGCCGATATTCTCGCCCGGATCGCGGTGCAACAGCCGTACGGCCAGCCCGGAGGTCCGCGCACAGGCACGGATGGCTTCGGGCGTCTCGTCGGTGCTGTCGTCCACGAACAGGATCTCGGCCGGAACGCTGCCGAGCGTGGTCGAAATACGCTCGAGCAGCGGTGCGATGCTGTCTTGCTCGTTGCGCGTCGGGATGACGACGGTCATCCACGCGGCGATGTCCGGTGCGAGCGCCGTCAGATCCTCGACCGGTGACTGCACCCCGCGGCCGGCCAGCGCAGATCGGTTCGAGACGCCGTCGAACTGCTCAGAGCGCGCGCCATCGACAATAATGGTCATTTGGTTCCCCCCCAGGTAAAGCCAGTCACCCCTGCCCGGACCTCGATCGGACGTACGTCCGAATCCAGCGCCGAGCTCAGTCAAACAATGCCTGACTAAGTTCGGTCGAGAACGTATACGAAGCGCTAACCCGAGTGAAACCCTCTGATCGGCATTGGCGCTCTAAGCGCCAAAACGTTATGGATTACTCAGCAATTTCTCAGGTAGATCGCCGCATTTGTCCGTCATAGCCACCTTTAGGTCGGGCTTCCGAGCTCGCGGTTAGCAAACACACGACAATTATCCCATGTCCGAAAGAACGGAATCGGTACCGCCATCGATTCGGTAGCAAGCCAGCTCGGCGAGAACGCGCGGGTCGGACGGAACAATAGGCGAAAGATCCATTGTTAGATTCGCGCGAAGCGTGCGCCGCGCCGGCACACCGCTAGGGTCGGCACGGTGACTGGGTCCCGACGAGAATGGCCTCCGTTTCGCGCCGATCACGTGGGCAGCCTGCTCCGTCCCGCCCCGCTTTTGGCGGCGCGCGCTGCGGCGTCCCGTGGCGATCTTGCGCCGGCAGATCTGCGCGGTATCGAGGACGACGCGATCCGCGACGCCGTGCGGATGCAGGAGGACATCGGTCTGCAGTCGGCGACCGACGGCGAATTGCGCCGGACGTCGTGGCACATGGACTTCATCTACCGGCTGCAGGGCGTCAGGCAGACCAACGAGAAGATCGAGGTGCACTTCCGCAACGCCGCAGGCGACCTGGACTTCACCTCGGCAGCATTGCAGGTCGACGGCAAGATCGACATCGACGGGCCGATCTTCGGCGCGGACTTCCAGTTCCTCGAGTCCGTGGTCAGCTCGGCGACGCCGAAGCTCACCATCCCCTCGCCCAGCATGGTCCACTACCGCGGTGGCGCGGCGGCGATCGACCCGACGGTGTACGCCGACGAGGACGCCTTCTGGGCCGACCTGTCGGCGGCGTACGCGAAGCAGGTGAGCGAGATCGCGGCTCTCGGTTGCACGTACCTGCAGCTTGACGACACCAGCCTCGCCTACCTCAACGACCCGGCACAGCGGGCGCAGCTCGCCGCACAGGGGCGCGACGCAGAGCACCAGCACGAGCGCTACATCCGCCAGATCAACGCTGCGCTGGCGCGACGTCCGGACGGACTCGCCATCACCACGCACATGTGCCGCGGCAACTTCCGCTCGTCCTGGGCGGCCGAAGGGGGCTACGACTTCGTCGCAGAGGCGCTGTTCGGCCAGCTCGACGTCGACGGCTTCTTTCTCGAGTACGACGATCAGCGATCCGGGGACTTCGCGCCGCTGCGCTTCGTCCCGGCGGGCAAGCAGGTCGTGCTCGGGCTGGTGACCACCAAGTCCCCCAAGCTGGAGTCCAAGGACGAGCTGAAGCGGCGCATCGACCAAGCGGCGAAGTACGTGCCGCTCGAGCAGCTGTGCCTGTCCCCGCAGTGCGGCTTCTCATCGACCGTCGAGGGCAACGCGCTTACCCGCGAGGAGCAGATCGCCAAGCTGGAGCTGATCGTCGCCACCGCTGCGGAGGTCTGGGGCTGACCGCTCCGGTTGTCTGCCCGAGACGTTGTGTCCCCGAGACGAAGACCCGGTCCCCAATTTGTGGTCCGGAACGGATACCGGCCGGCGACGACGGGGCGACACGATGGGAGCCCGTGCCGCTCGCCCGACGGAGTGCCCATGACCGACCTTCACCGCTGCCCGTTCTGCGGGCACGCCGCGGCCGCGGCCGCCATGACCGACGCTGAGATGACCTTCGAGGCGCTCAACCTCGAGATCCGCGAGCTGCGAACGAGGATCGCCGAGCTGCGCGGCGGCGCGGGGGCCGGTCGCGCGGTCCGCGCTGTGCCGGCAGCCGGAGCCACCTCCCGCGCGAGCTGAGCGCGTTGCGGGACGCTCTTCCCCGCTGGTGCTCGGTTGCGCCGCCCAGCTCCGAGCACCAGCGATCCAAGACAGGCTCAGCCGACGCCGAGCTGTTCGGCGGCCATCCGGGTGCCCTGGACCCGATTGGCGATCTTCTGGAAGGCCACGTCGCGCGCGTAGTCCGGCGATCCGTGGTTGGGCTTCTCGTCGATGCTGAACGGTGAGAACCCGCAGTCGTCGGTCGCGCCGAGGCGCTCCTTCGGGATGAAGTTGGCCGCCCGGACGAGCGCCTTACTGACCTCTTCCGGTGACTCGACCCGCGGGTTGAGCGGGTTGATGACGCCTACGAAGCACACCTGCGCGACGCCCTCGGCGTCATCACGGCTGTGCTTGCCGATCGACTCGTACACCGGATCCTTGTCCCGCTCGCTGGCGAGCTGGATCAAGAAGTAGCCAGCGTTGATCTTGAACATCTCCGGCAGCAGGTCGTTGTACGGAACGTCCGCGCTGTGGACCGAGTCGCGGTCACCGCCGGGGCAGGTATGCACGCCGATGTTCTTGCGCTCCTCCGGCGTGAACCGACGCATCACTTCGTTGTTCAGTTCGATGAAGTGTGGCAGCATTCCGGCGCCGGTCCAGGGATTGCGCGGGTCGGCACGGGTCGCCAGGCGGCCCTCGGTGAAGTCGACCGAAACCCGCACCGCTCCCGCCTCGAATGCCTTGCGGATGTCGCGCTCGGTCTCGTCGCAGACGTCCTTCTCGAACTGCTCGCGGGTGTAGCCGTCAACCTCGTCCTTGAGCGGGTACAGCAGTGCGATCATCGACGGCGCGATGACCGCCTGTTTCATCGGCTTGGTCGCGTACGGCATGGACTTCTTGAGCGTGTCGGCCGCGTAGAAGTTGTAATGGAACGGCCCGTGCAGCAGCTTGGGCAGCTGGCGCCCGTGTCCGTCCGCAAAGATTGCGAAGTACTGCCCTCCCGGACCGAGGCTGTCAGCCAGGCCGGTCCCGGCCAGCGTGTCGGCGATCGGGTAGGTCGCGAAGCTGGACCAACGCTGCTCGCCGTCGGACACGCACGGTGATCCGGTGGCCTCCATCCGCTGGATCGAGTCCTTGGCGGCCTCGTCCTGCAATGCCTCGAGAGCGGACTTGTCGATGTTGCCCGCGTCGTATTCGGCGTAGGCCTCCTGCAGTTTGGTCGGCCGCGGCAGCGATCCGACGTTCTCGGTGGGAAGCCCGGTCTCGCCTGCCGGGTCGTAGTCAGCCATGGTGCGGAACGTAGTCCTTGCCACGGGCCAGATCAACGATCGGTGCGATTCCAGGATCTGCTACCGGGTGTTACGGTCGCCAGACTGATCGGTTTCATGGGACGCGTGGTGGTGGCTGGTGACCGTGGAGCCCGGTGAAACGAGAGCGCTGCTCTCTGGGATGCATGTCGTCATCTGCGACGGTGCCATGGGCACGATGCTGCATTCGGCCGGCATCGCACTGGACCAGTCGCTCGGCGAGCTGAATCTCGGCCGGCCTGCGCTCGTGCGGGACATCCATCGCGCCTACCTCGGCGCAGGCGCGCAGTTGCTGCAGACGAACACCTTCGACAGCAACCGGCTGCGGCTCGCGCGAGCTGGACTGCAGAACCGCGTGTCCGAGATCAACATAGCGGGCGCCCGGCTGGCCCGCGAGGCCGTCGAGCTCACCGGCACTTCGGCCGCCGTGGCCGGCAGCGTCGGGCCGCCCACCGGTGCCGGGTTGGTGCCGCGTATCTCGCCGGCTGAGCGGTCCTCGGCGGTCCGCGAACAGATCGCGGCGCTCGCCGACTGGGTCGACCTGATCGTCCTGGAGACCTTCGGCGACGTGGAAACGCTTGCCAGCGCGGCCGAGATCGCCCGCGGCGAGTGTGATCTGCCGATCGTCGCACAGCTGACCTTCGGCTACGACGGGCGGACGCTGCGCGGCGAGGAGCCGGAGGCGGCCGCGGCCGTTCTCGGCCGTCTCGATATCGCGGCGATCGGTGCCAACTGCACGGTTGGCCCCGCGGTGCTCCAGGACGTGGTCGCGGCACTCGCGCGCGGCTGCGATCTGCCGATCTCGGTGCAACCCAACGCCGGATCGCCTCGGCGCCGCGGCGGCACGCTGCGCTACGCGCACAACGTCGACTACTTCGCCACGGCTGCCGGGCAGTTCGTTGCGAACGGCGCAAGCATCGTCGGCGGTTGCTGCGGCACGACGCCGGCCCACATCCGCGCCATTGCCAACGCGCTCGCCGGGCGGGCCCCGCTGCCCCGGCCGCGAAGCGCCACGCCCGATCCGGTTCGCGTGCGTGCCGTGGCGACGGCCGCGGAGCCGATCGCGCGCAACGCCTGGCTCGGACACCAGTTCGCCGTCATCGCCGGCATGCGAGCCCCCCGCGACGTGGACCTCGCGGGATTTCTGGAGCAGGCCGAGCAGTTGGTGGCCGCCGGAGTGGACCAGCTCGCCATCATCGACCCCGACCCGCCGGCCGCACGCGTGAACCCCGTCGCCGCCGCCGTGCTGCTGCAGCAACGATTGGGCGATCGGGTGATCCTGCAGGTGGAAGCCGCCGATCGCAGCCTCGCCGGGCTGCAGGCAGATCTGCTCGGCGCGCACGCTCTGGGCCTGCACGTGGTCGTCTGCCGCGCGGGCGCACCGTACGTCGCCGGGGCCTACCCGGAGGCCGACTCACCATGGGACGTGGACGCCGCTCGGCTGGTCAGCACCGTCGCCGGGCTGAACGAGGGGC
>JALZAI010000361.1 GCA_030948475.1 Actinomycetota bacterium | reverse complement strand
GTCACGCGCCACGAGCAGCCGATCACCGGCGCGCAGCGCGGGATTGATGGTGGCCGGGCTCCACGACACGAGCCACGTGCCCTTGCGCTGGACGAGGTGGACCTGCGTGGTCGGCGCCCAAGTCCCGATCACAGGCAGGGCGAAGTGCTCGGTCACGGTCGCGCTCGCCTTTGCGCCCGTGCGGGTGACACGCCCCGCGGTGAACCTTGCCGTGCCCGCCCCGGTCGTTCCGAGGGCGCTGAGCGCCGCGGCGTTGACGGTGGCGAGGTCGGCCGGCGGATCTGCGACCTGGCGGCGCATCGCCGGCCAGTCGTGCGACTGCCAGGCCGTCACGAACGCCGTGAGGGTGGCCCGCGGCGTGGAGGACGACCCGCCGCACGCCGACAGCCCGACAGCGGCCGTGAGCGCCAGCGCGACGGCGGTCAGCCGGGACATCACGTGCAGCCGCACTCCGGCGAGGATAGGGGTCAAGCGAGCCACTCGGACGCGCCGGTGGGTGGGGGACGGCGTCGGACCAGGCAAACATGTGACGTTGGCCATGTCAAATACAGATGACGTGCACAGTTATGTCTTATTGATATAAAACGGTGGTGGACCTGCTGTCGCATCTCGAGACGTTCGTTGCGGTGGCCGACCAACGGAGCTTCTCGCGCGCGGCGGAGAAGCTCGGGATTGCGCAGCCGCTGCTCAGCCGGCGCGTCAAGAATCTCGAGGCTGCATTGGACGGCGAACTGTTTCACCGGACATCGCGACAGATCCGCCTCAGCGACTTCGGCGCCCTGCTGCTCCCCTACGCACAGGACGTACTGGACAGGACCAATCACCTGCGCAGCGTCGCCGAGTCCGCGCGCAGCTCGACCGTGCGCGTGCTCGGTATCCCGCCCGGCTGTGAGCCATCCGCCCTGGCTCGGGTCATTCGGGCCGCGGCCGACCGGGGGATTCCCCTGAGCGTGCACGAAGCGCCGGCCGCCGCCCGTGCGGCGGCCCTGTCGGACGGCGTCCTGGCCCTCGCCCTGGTCCGCGTACCGGCCGACGACGCACCGCTGGTCGTCGCACTGGGCCTTGCCTCGGCCACACCGCCGTCGATCACTGGAGGTTTTCGCTCCCTGCACCTGGACAGCCTCCGTCCGCGGCGGGGCGTCCACGTGGGTGAGCCGCCGGCGCTGCTTGTCGTGCCGGAGGACGACATTCCCGTGTTCACCGACCGCCTTCACCGGTCCATGGCCGCGGCTGGTCTGGCGCAACAGCGGGTGCGGACCACGTCGTCGAGCTCCGCGGCGGCGGCCGAGGTGCTGGCCGGCGCCGGCCTGCTGCTGTGCGACGGGCCGTTCGCGCGCCGGCACGGACTGTCCTGGACGCCGCTGGCCGACGGGCGCCTGCATCGCGGCTACGAGTTGGTTGGTGCTCCGCGCCGGGACGGCGCAAGCGTGGCGGCTCAGTTGGCGGATTTCCTCGAGCCGCTGCTCGGCGCGGCCGTCGGCGCAGCGGGTCGGGGCGAGCCGCCGGGCGATGACCCCCGGGCCCATCTCATGGTCCGAGCATGACCGTCCACCGCGGGTACGTCGCCAGCACGTCTGACCTGCTGGCGGTCGCCGAGACAATCGGCCGGGACTGGGAACGGGTGGGGGTGTCCGGGCATCTGCTCGCTCGCAACATCGAGACGGGCGAGGAACTCGGCTTCGACGTCGAGGACCTCGTGCCCCTCGCGTCCGTGGTCAAGGTGCCGATCGGGCTGACTGTCCTGAACCAGATCACCCAGGGGGAACTCGACGCTGCCCAGCAGGTCACCGTCGACCCCGATACAAAGAGCCTCGGCCCGACGGGGCTGGCCGCCTTTCGATACCCGGCCACGCTGGCGATCGGCGACCTCGTCCTGCAGATGCTGACCGTCTCGGACAACGCCGCTGCCGACGTCCTGCTCGATCGCGTCGGGGTCGACCGGGTCAACGACAGCCTCCAGCGCTGGGGGTGCGCGGGCATCCGGGTGCGGCATCGGCTGCACCGGATGTACGAGTGTGCCGCCGACGCGGCCGGCGGCGACTTCGCGCTGGCGCTGGACCTCGCGATCCAGTCCGACGAGACCGGCAGCCACGCGATCGAGACCCTCGATCCCGCCTATGGCAACGTCGCCAGCGCCCGGGCGCTGGTCGACCTCCTCGAGCGTGTCTGGCTTGACCGGATTGCCGAGCCGGCTGCCACCGCCGAGCTTCGCCGGCTCATGGCCATGCAGGTGTTCACGCATCGGCTGTCGAGCGACCTGCGCGCCGACGCGGTGCGGGTGAGCGCGAAGACCGGGACGTTCCTGCATCTGCGACACGAGATCGGGGTCGTCGAGTCGGTCCGAGGCGGAGACCGCGTGGCGATTGCCGCGCTCACCAGGTCGACGCGCCTCGCGTCGATCGCTCCCGACATCGACATGGCCATCGGGGCCGCCGGACGCAGCGCGTTCGAGGTTTTGCGGCGTTAAGGGCACGTTGGGCTTGACAGCCTAATAGGATTAGGTATTGTCCTAGGTATCATAGATACAACCTGGAGATGATGATGCGAACTACCAACATCAACGACAACCTGATCCAGCTGACACGCCTGGGCTT
>JALZAI010000285.1 GCA_030948475.1 Actinomycetota bacterium | reverse complement strand
CTCACGGCCGCGGGCTGGTGGCTGCGGCGCTCAGCCGAGCGTGCGCATCTCGGGCCATAGCTGCACCCAGCTCTTGCGCGGCCCGGTACCCGTCCAGACCTCGGTGCCCTGCTCGTCGTTGTCCAGCCCGACGCCGTTGTCGATCGTCGCAACCTCCCGGACGCCGGTGAACCAGCGCCGCAACTCGCTGCCGTCGAAGCCGACCGCGACGACGGTGGCGGTATCCGATGGGGGTGGCCCGAGCGTCCACAGGCTGTTGTGCCCGCTGTAGGTGGGGGGCGCCCCCGGCTGGTGCAGCACGGCACCGGCCTCGCCATAGTTGATCGCGAGCACCACGGCGTGCGCTCGCTGATCGGCCGGCAGCGCGTCGTAGGCATGCGTGACCTGCGCCGTGAACGCCGGCCAGCCGACCGTCTCGCCGGCGTCGTAGTTGATCGCGAGGATCGGTGTGTTCTTCAGGTCTCGTGCCGGCACGAGTGGCAGGAACGCCACCAGCGGGACGACCAGGCTGAGCGCGAGTGCAGTACCGAGTGCGATGCGCCGGCTACGTTTCTTCCGCGCCCAGGCGAGGGTGGGTGCGGAACCTGCCGCCAGCAGAACCGGGAACATGCCGGCCAGGTAGTACGGCTTGCCACCGGTCGCGATGAAGAGCACCACGAGCAGGACGTACGCGGCGGCGATGCTGCGCCAGCTTCGCAGCGCCGGATCGCGGGCCAGCCGTACCAGCCCGGCGACCCAGATCGGGAACAGCAGCGGGCTGACCAGCAGCAGCTGGAACGGCAGGAAGACCCAGCGCGGCTGGCTGGTCCCCGAGTCGCCGGCCGCGATCGCCTTGGACAGCTCGAGCTGCGGCCAGCCGTGCGTCGCCTGCCACCACAGGTTCGGCAGCCACAGCAGGACGGTGAGCAGTCCGGCGAGCCAGAGCCAGCGCTCGCGCAGCACCTCGCGCGGACCGAGCGCCAACACGCCGACCAGCAGCCCGAACAGCAGGAACGCGATCAGCGTCTTCACCTCGAGATCGATGCCCGCGACCAGTCCGACCCAGAGCCACGCACGTCCCCCGTCGCGCAGCGCGCGCACCACCAGCCAGGTGCACAGCGTCCAGCCGAGCACGTCGAAGACGGTCGTCGACGCGAGGTGGCTGCTCGCCATCAGCACCGAGGACAGCGCCATCGACCCGGCCGCGAGCAGTTGCGCACCGCGACCCCCGCCGAACTCGCGCGTGATCAGGGCCGTAACGAGAATCGCGAGGCCGCCGGCCAGCGCGGACGGAACCCGCAGCCACACCAGCGACCCGCCCGACAGCGCGTCCATCGCGTGCGCGAGCAGCGGGATGAGCGGCGGCTGGTCCGCGTACCCGAACGCCGGGTGCCCGCCGATCGCGATGAAGTACAACTCGTCGCGGTGGTATCCGTACCTGCCGCTGAACACGATCAGCAATGCGGCGTACGCCAGCGACATCGCCGCGATCGGCCGCCACGCAACCGGCTGCTCGTCCGTCATGGGCCTCATTGTCGCGGTGCGCTCTGACAGCGAGTCTGGTCGGTCACTCCTCGATCGTGGATGGCCAATCTGCAGCGGTTCGCCGCTGCACTGTGCGCGTTGATCAACATGGCGTGGGCAGCATCCACCGGCGGCGCCGCACTTTGTCGCCCACAGGACTGTTGGTCATCCACAGGCGGCCACGATCGCCCTCCCCGGCACGTGTGAAACGCAACGATCGGCAGATGAACAACTGGGAGCCACCTGATCCGGACGCCCTGCCGCGAGTGATCAGCCGTACCGACGCGCTCGCCCGCGGCGTCTCGCGGCACGCGATCGACCGGCGCCTCGCGAGTGGACGGTGGCAGCGCGTGCTCCCGCACACCTATCTCACCGCCGACTCGCTGGGGTGGGTTGATCGGTGCCGAGCGGCGCTCTGCTTCGCCGGCGCCGACGCGCTGATCTCGGGCACCGCAGCGTTGCGGCTCTGCGAGGTCCGCGCAGCGGGAGGTGACGATGCCGTGCTGGTGCTCGTGCCGCCGAGCAATCGCGCTCGCTCGACCGAATGGGTTCGGGTCCGCCGCACCGCGCGGCGTCCTGAGCGGCATGCCGACCTAGGACCGCGCCGGGCTGAGATCGCACGCGCCGCGGCGGACTTCGCGCTCGACGCCCGGGAACTCGACAGTGTGCGCGCGCTCGTCTCTGAGGTGGTGCGGCGCGAGCTGTGCACGCTCGACGAACTGAGCCAGCAGCTGCGGGCAGGTCCGCGGCGCGGCAGTGGCCTGCTGCGCCAGGCAATCGCCGAGGTATCGGGCGGCGCGTGTCGGCGCCGGAGGCCCGGGCGGCCCGCGAACTGCGCCGCGCGCGCGTCCCGCGTTTCGTGCAGAACGCCAGGATCGAGCTGCCGGACGGCCGGTTCTACCTCGCGGACTTCCTCTGGTCCGAACTGCGCGCCATTCTGGAGATTGACAGCGTCGAATACCACATCAACCCGGTGCACTGGCGCGCCACGATGGATCGGCACCTTGAGCTGACGACGCTCGGCTACTCGGTGATCCATCGTCCGCCGTCGCTGGTTTTCCGGGAGCCGGTGCGCTTCCGCAGCGAAGTCTTGACGTGGTTGACCGCTCTGCAGCGGCAGGTCGCTGCTGAAGGGTCAATGATCAGGCACAGTTAGCGGGACGCGGCTTGCCAGGCGCCGGGTCCGGGCAGCCACGGGCGGCGGTGCGCGTCGAACGGGTCGTTCCAGCGCCCGCGCGCCGGAGACTCGACAGGGGCGGTGGCAGCGGCAGCGGCGGCGACCACAGCGGTCAGCACCGCGAGTTCCTCGGCGCTCGGTGATCCGCTCACGACGCGCAGCGCCGGCGAATCGGACTCGTCAGAACTCACAGCGGGATGTTCCCGTGCTTCTTCGGCGGCAGCGACTGCCGCTTGTTGCGCAGCATCCGCAGCGCCTTGATCACGTACGCGCGGGTCTGCGCCGGCGGGATCACCGAGTCGATGTACCCGCGCTCGGCGGCGACGTAGGGATTGACCAGGGTGTCCTCGTACTCCTGGACGACCTCGGCCCGCACCTCCTCGGGGTCGGACGCCTGCGCGATTCGCTTGCGGTGCAGGACGTTCACTGCGCCCTGCGCGCCCATCACCGCGATCTGCGCAGTCGGCCAGGCGACGTTGAGGTCGGCGCCGAGGTGCTTGGAGCCCATCACGTCGTACGCGCCCCCGAACGCCTTGCGGGTGATCACCGTGATCTTCGGGACGGTGGCCTCGGCGTAGGCGTAGATCAGCTTGGCGCCGCGCCGGATGATCCCGTTGTGCTCCTGGTCGACGCCGGGCAGGAAGCCGGGGACGTCGACCAGCGTCAGGATCGGCACGTTGAACGCGTCGCAGGTGCGGACGAAGCGCGCCGCCTTCTCGCTGGCCCCGATGTCGAGGCACCCGGCGAGCTGGGTCGGCTGGTTGGCCACGACGCCGACCGGCCGCCCCTCGATCCGCCCGTAGCCGATCACCATGTTCGTGGCGTGCAGCTCCTGGACCTCGAGGAAGTCCTCGTCGTCCACCACGCGGCGGATGACGTCGCGGATGTCGTAGGGCTGGTTCGCCGAGTCCGGGATGAACGAGTCCAGGAACTCATCGTCGTCGTCGATCTCGAGCGACACCTCGGTTTCGTACACCGGCACCGGGTCCAGGTTGTTGGACGGCAGGTAGGACAGCAGCGCCTTGACATAGCCGATCGCGTCGTCCTCGTCCTGGCCGAGGTAGTGCGCGTTGCCGCTCTTGGTGTTATGCGTGCGCGCGCCGCCCAGTTC
>JALZAI010000256.1 GCA_030948475.1 Actinomycetota bacterium | reverse complement strand
GTTCCATGCGCAGCGCGAGCAGGGCCTGGTGGGCCCGCCCGACCAGGGGACCGGGTCCGATTCCGAGTATCGACATGATCTCGTTGCCGTCGAGATCGGGACGGATGGCGTCGAGCTCCTCGCGCTGGCGTAATGCGGCGATCCGTTCCTCCAGACTGTCGTAGGCCGCGGCGAGAGCGGCGGCCTTGCGCTTGTTACGGGTGGTGCAATCGGAGCGGACCAGCTCGTGCAGGCGCGGCAGCAGCGCTCCGGCGTCCACCACGTAGCGGCGCACCGCCGAGTCGGTCCACTCGCCGTCGCGGTAACCGTAGAAGCGCAAGTGCAGGAAAACCAGCTGGGCCACGTCATCGACCAGCGCCTTGGCGTAGCGCAGCTCGCGCAGCCGCCGGCGTGTCATCCGAGCGCCCACTACCTCGTGATGGTGAAAGGTGACCCGCCCGCCGGGCAGGAATTCCCGCGTCGCAGGCTTGCCGATGTCATGCAGCAGGGCCGCCCAGCGCAGCACGAGATCCGGGTCTGCGTCCTCACGCTCGATGGCCTGGTCGAGCACCTGCAGCGTGTGGGCGTAAACGTCCTTGTGCTGGCCGTGCTCATCGGACGCCATCCGCAGCGCCGGCAGTTCCGGCAGCACCATCTCGGCCAGACCCAAGTCGACCAGCAGCTCGAGACCGGTCCGCGGATGCGCGCCGAGCAGCAGCTTGGTCAGCTCCGCCTGCACCCGCTCGGCGGTGATCCGGCCCAGTTGAGACGCCATGCCCGACATCGCCGCGGCGACCTCAGGCGCCACGCTCACCCCGAGCGTGGCCACGAACCGCGCGGCCCGCAGCATCCGCAACGGATCGTCGGCGAAGGACTCCTCCGGCCGTGCAGGTGTGCGCAGGACCCCGCGCGCCAAATCGGCCAGCCCCCCGTACGGATCGGTGAACACCCGGTCTGCAGCATTGCCAGTCACCGAGAGGGCCATCGCGTTCATGGTGAAGTCGCGGCGCAGCAGATCGTCGAGCAGGGAGTCGCCGAAGGCCACCTGGGGGTTGCGGCTGATTCGGTCGTAGCGGTCCGCGCGGTATGTCGTGATCTCGCAGGCGCGACCGGTGAGGCGCGCGCCGACGGTGCCGAACTCGATCCCGGTCGTCCAGCTCGCCTGCGCCAGTGGGGCGACGAGCTCTAGAACCTGCTCGGGATGGGCGTCGGTGGCGAAGTCGAGGTCGTCGTGGGTCCGATGCATCAGCGCGTCCCGCACCGTCCCGCCCACCAGGTGCAGCTCGTGCCCGGCGCTCGCGAAGACGCGGCCCAGGGCCACCGCCTGCGCCGGCACGTCGATGAGGTCGGCGGGTGTCACTCCCGGACTTCGTCCGGTTCGGCGCTGGAATGCCCGATCACACTGGTTCGCTCGCTTCGTTCGCTCGCTTCGCTCGCTAACGGTCGAGCCAGCGTAGCGACGTGTCGCGCGTCCTGGGCGCCGTTGTCTCAGCGGTTACCATCGGCGCATGGCCCAGGGCTCGCAGTCGAAGCCCGAGCGCCGAGCGCCGAGGCCGCGTCGGCGCGGCGCTCGGCGGCTGCGGCAGGTAGACGAGTTCAGCGCTGGCGGCCTTGTGGTCGACCTCGACGCAGACGTTCCGCGCGGCGCGCTCATCGCTCGCACCGACCGGCGGGGACGGCTGCTCTGGTCGCTACCCAAGGGCCACATCGAAGCGGGTGAGACCGCGGAGCAGGCCGCTGTCCGCGAGGTCCGGGAAGAGACTGGGATCAGCGGGCACATCCTGGCCGAGCTCGGCACGATCAACTTCTGGTTCGTCGCCGACGGTCGGCGGGTCCACAAGACGGTCCGGCATTTCCTGCTGCGGGCAACGGGCGGGCAACTCTGTGATACCGATATCGAGGTTGCCGAGGTCGCCTGGGTACCGCTGCCCAACATTGCCGCTCAGCTCGCCTACCCGGACGAACGCGGGCTGGTCCACACCGCGGGACGGCTGCTCGCGGAGAGCGCGTGAGCGAAGCTTGCGAGCTAACCAATGTCATCCGGCTCGCCGCCCAAACGAGCGCAGCGAGGCTCGGGCGCGCGAAGCTTGCCAGCGTCTCATGAGAGCGCTCGATCGAGGGGCGCGGCTGCTCGGCGGCACACTCGCGGTGCTCGCACTAACGGTCGTTGTGCCACCCGCGACACCGGCCACCGGCGCACCCGGAACGTCGGCAAAACTCACCGCGCACAGCGTCACGATGACCGTCGCGGACGTCTCGCCGAACACCCCTTCGGCCAGCCACACGAGGCAGCGACTGACCGTGGTCCTGAGCCTGCGCAACAACACCAAGCGCGTGTTGCAGATCCAGGTCGCGGCCGATCGCGGCGACCCGATCGGCAGCCAGGCTGCGCTCGACAGTGCGCTCGCCAAGCCCCGGGCGCCGTCAGCGGACCTCGTGGCGCACGTCGCGACGAAGCCGTTCCCGATCACGC
>JALZAI010000237.1 GCA_030948475.1 Actinomycetota bacterium | reverse complement strand
CCTCCCAGCCCGGCGAGCACCGAGCGCCGGCTCACCCCCGGGGTTTCGTTGCGGTCCTGCGGCACGTGGGTCACTTCGCGATCGCATCAAGATGCTGCAGCAGCTCGTGCGCGGCCAATTCGACGACCTTGTGCCGCCACTCCGACGCGCGGTAGACCGACGCAATGAGCGCCGTACGGTGTACGCGACGGAGGTCTCCGAAGACGAACGCGTAGCGCGCCTTGGTCTCGTCTTTCGCGCCGGCAGTGAGACCGAGGTGCCAGGCCGCGTACTGGTCCCAGCTGTGTGACTCGAGGTAGGCGTTCTGCGCTGCAGCGTCCGGCTGAACCTCGCCCCACTCACTGTCGAGAACGTACTGGCGCGCGTCGATCAGCCGTCGCGCGTTCGCGACGGCAGCTGGGTTGACCGCGTAGGACGCCATGCGCGCGATTGTGCACCAGACTCGATCAGATGGGTACGCGCGTGCAGGTCGTCGGCGCCGGCGTGATCGGGCTGTGCTGCGCGATCCGCCTTGCCGAGGCCGGCTTCGCCGTGGACGTGCTCGCCCGCGAGTTGCCCGCCGACACGACGTCCGCTACCGCTGGCGCGGTCTGGATGCCCTACCGCGCGCAGCCGGCCGACCTCGTCGCCGAGTGGGGACGGGCGACACTCGTCGAACTGTTGCAGCTGAACACGTCCGAGGCGGTTTCGGGGGTGCTGTTGCGCGACGGCGTGCTGGTGTACCGCGAGCCGCCGCCACGTCCCGCGTGGGCCGACGCCGTCGCCGGGCTGACCGAGTTGCGGATCATTCGGAACCCGGCGCCGGGGTATTCCTATGGCTTGGCGATGCACGCGCCGATCATCGACGTGTCTGCGTACCTGGACTATCTGCTTGCCCGCTTGCGTCAGGCGGGCGGCAGCCTGACCCGCCTCTCGTTGGACGCGCTACCCGCGACCGGCATTGTCGTGAACGCGACCGGCATCGCAGCGGGCAGCCTTGTCGACGACGCCGGCCTGTACCCGGTGCGGGGGCAAACCGTCGTGCTGGACAACCCGGGTCTCACCCGATGGCTGGTCGATGATCTCGAGTACGACGGCGAGCTGACCTACGTCCTGCCGCGGCGCGACGACGTCGTCGTCGGTGGCTGCGCGGTCGAGGGCGACTGGAACCGCGAACCGGACTTCGCCCTCGCCGCGCGCATGCTCGAGCGGGCTTACCGGCTCGTGCCCCCGCTGGCGGACGCCCGGGTGCGCGCTCATCGGGTGGGGCTGCGTCCGGCTCGCTCCGCGATCCGGCTCGAGGCCGAGCCGCGCAACGACGGCGTTGTCGTGCACTGCTACGGCCACGGTGGTGCCGGATTCACGCTCTCCTGGGGATGCGCGGACGCGGTGCTTGCTCTGGTCGATCAGGCCAACGTCTCATAGGACATGTCGGACGGACGCTGCGCGAGGCTCGTGGTGAGGCTCGCGATCAGGCTGGGCGCTTCGGCGCGGCTCAGCTGGAAGCTCGCCGTGCAGGTGCCGTCGCGCCAGAGGCTCAGGACGAACACGTCCTGCGTTACGTGCCATGAAACGCGAAGCGTGCGACCGTCGTCTCTCGCGTCCACGAACGAGTCGCCGACGCTGGGCAGCACGGTCACTGTGGTCATGCCTCATAGTCGTCCCTGACCCCCGATCAGGGAAAGGCGTCGTGGCGTGAAAAACCGCAGCGGCGAGGAGGGTTCGGCTCTTGCGCGGCTTGCGTTGTCGGCTGACGGCTCTCGTTGAACGTCGAAAGCCGCAGCGGCGAGGGAGCGCCTTGGCGCCTGTTCGCGCGAAGGTACCCGAGGCACTTCTCTGAAGGATCGCTTGTCAGACAATGAAGACTCCACTCCCCGGCCGCGCACCGGCAATCAGTCTGCTGCGTTGAGCCCTCGCTTCACCTTCGCTGGCGTGGTCAGCTCTCGCAGGCGACTCCGTCGCCGTCGCGGTCGAGGTGGCTGGCGTAGCCGGGTTGACCGCGGTAAAGGGGTGCGGCACCTGCCGCCCGCACCGCCGTACAGTTTGCGTATTCGACGTTTGGTGGGGTCGTGACGTTTGGCGTGGTAGGCGCCCGCGTGGCGACGTGCCGAGCGGCCACGACCGGCACGTCGCGCTCGGTCGGAGCGAGCTGACCAGGGCAGCCCGCGAGGATGCGGGCAATCGCGTCGCGCTCGGCGAGGGTGACCCAGAGGTGGTAGCGCGCCTTGACCGCCACCTGGCGAGCGACGTACCCGCATCGATAGGCTTTGTTCGGCGGCAACCAGGTCGCGGCGTCGCCGTCGCCCTTGGCCTGGTTCGTCGGCCCGTCCACGGCGAGCAGTTCGAGCGGGTCGTTCGCGAAGTCGATCCGGTCCTGCGGGCGCAACTGCTGCGCGCCCTTCTGCCACGCGTCGGACAGTGCGACGACGTGGTCTATCTGGACCTCGGAAGAGGTGCGCTGCCCCCGGATGAAGCCGATAGTCCGGCTCGTGTAGGGATCGTGCAGCGTGCCATGCAATGCGACGCAGCCGTGCGTGTCGAGCTTGACCGTCACGTCGGTGAGATCGCGGGCGAGGATGTCGTCGCGGGTGTCGCAGCCGTTGTGCCCGAGGGACGTGTCATTGTCGTCCGTCCAGGCCGAGCCGAACCGCGCGCGATCGTATCCGGTCTTGGGAGCGCGTCCCTTGACCGCAAGCGTGGCGAGCAGTCCGGCCGCCGTGTCAGTGCCCGCCTGTGACCTGCGGGCAGGAGCCCGGCTCGTCGGCGCCGGAGGCGGTGTCGGGCGGGGCGCGGACGTCGTCGGCTGGGGCGCGCGACTCGTCGTCGGATGAGCCGAGGATGGCGCGGCGGCCGGCGCGCTGGCGGTCTCGCGGCTGGCAAGGATCGCGACCGGTACGACGAACAACAGGGGGGCACCCGTCGCCCGGGTATGCCGCATCGTCCAACCTCGCGATCCGCGCACAGATACTTCCCTCCTGTCGCAAGTGTCGGTGATCGCGCTCGATTGCGCCAAACAACACCGAAGTATGCGAACATATGTTCGTGCCTGCCTTCGGTCACATCCTGCACGCCGACCTGGACTCGTTCTACGCGTCGGTCGAGCAGCGTGATCATCCGTCGCTGCGTGGACGTCCGGTGATCGTTGGTGCGGGTGTCGTCCTCGCGGCCAGTTACGAGGCGAAAGCTTTTGGCATCGGGGCGGCTATGGGCGGCACGCGGGCCCGCCGGCTGTGCCCGCACGCCGTGGTGGTCCCGCCGCGGTTCCACGCCTACGTCGAGGCGAGCAAGGCCGTATTCGCGATCTTCAAGAACACCACGCCGCTGGTCGAGGGACTCTCCATCGACGAGGCCTTTCTGGACGTCGGTGGGTTACTTCGGGTGTCAGGAACCCCGCTGGAGATCGCCACCAAACTGCGCCGCGACGTGCGCGAACAGGTCGGGCTGCCGATCACGGTCGGCGTGGCCGGGACGAAATTCCTCGCCAAGGTGGCCAGCGCCGTGGGCAAACCGGACGGACTGCTCTCGGTCCCGCCCGGCGGCGAGCTCGACTTTCTGCACCCGCTGCCCGTCGAACGGCTCTGGGGCGTCGGACGGGTGACGGCAGCCCGGCTGCACGATCGCGGAATCCGGACCGTCGGGGAGGTCGCTGACCTCGAGTCTCGCGCCCTCGTCTCGATGCTCGGACCCGCCGCCGGGCGACATCTGCACGCGCTCGCGCACAATCTCGATCCCCGTCCGGTGCATGTCGGCCGGCGTCGTCGCTCCATCGGCGCGCAACGGGCCCTCGGTCGCAGGCGGCTGTCGCTGGACGAGATCGACGCCACGCTGGTCGCCCTGCTCGACCGCGTGTGCCGTCGGCTGCGCCGTGCCGAGCGGATCTGCCGGACCGTGGTGCTCCGTCTCAGGTTCGACGATTTCTCGCGCGCGACCCGCTCTCACACGTTGCCCTGGCCCACCAGCGAGACCGACGCGCTGCTCTCGACCGCCCGTCGCCTGCTCGCGGGCGTGACCCCGCTGATCCGGGAAGCCGGGCTGACCCTCGTCGGCGTCTCGCTGAGCAATCTCGACGACGCCGACGCGATCCAGCTCGAACTGCCCTTCGGCGCTGCCGACCTGCGCATGCTGGACGGGGCGATGGACGTCATCCGCGAGCGGTTCGGCGCGAGCTCGATCACCCGGGCCGTGCTGCTCAACCGAGATCCCGGCATGACTGTCCCGCTACTGCCCGACTGAACGCCCGGCAGGATGAGCGCATGACACCCGAGCAGGTCCGACGCGAGGAGGAACTGAGCGCCACCGTCCTCGCCAGCTTTGAAGCCACCCCGGACGTGCGGCTGCGCACGGTGCTCACCTCGCTCACCGAGCACCTGCACGCATTCGTGCGCGAAGTGCGGCTCAGCGAGGACGAGTGGCAGGCGGCGATCGACTTCCTCACTGCGACTGGGCACATCACGGACGAGCGGCGCCAAGAGTTCATCCTGCTCTCGGACGTCCTGGGCATCTCGATGCAGACCGTCACCGTCAACAACGCCGCGCACGGCGAGGCCACCGAGTCAACCGTGGTCGGCCCGTTCTTCGTTGCCGAATCGCCGCGGATCGAGAACGGCGACGACCTCGCCGCCGGGGCGCCTGGCGAGCCGTGCTGGGTCGAGGGCACCGTCACCGACACCTCCGGACGTCCGGTCAGCGCAGCCCGGCTCGACGTCTGGGAGGCGGACGACGAAGGACGTTATGACGTGCAGTATTCGGACGGACGAACGACGGCCCGCGCGCACCTGTTCACCGACCGATCCGGCGCCTATCGGTTCTGGGCGTTGACGCCGACGCCGTACCCGATTCCGGACGACGGCCCTGTCGGTGCGCTGCTCAAGGCCACGAATCGCTCGCCGATGCGCGTACCGCATCTGCACTTCAAGGCGAGCGCGGACGGACTGCGCACGCTGGTGACGCACGCTTTCGTGCGCGGCGCCGAGCTCGCCGGTGACAGCGTCTTCGGCGTGCGTGAGTCGCTGGTCCGCGACTTCCAGCGGCTCCCGCCCGATGCACCGACCCCGGACGGACGTGTGATCGAAAGCGACAGCTGGACGCGCGCCCGCTTCGACATCGTCCTCGCCCCGCTACCTGGCTGAACCGCGGGGGTGATCGAGCCGAGGCTGCCACGCGATGATGTGGCGCTCGCGGTGCCGCCGCTCCGTCGTGTTCGCCTCGTCGGACAGCGATGCTCTCGTTGCGTCGATCGCTTCGGTATATCGGCCTTCGCGGGCGAGCAGCTCAGCGCGCACCCCGTGCCAGCGGCGATCGGGCGCAATCCCTTGCAGTGAAGCGAGTCCTGTGCCCGCACCGTCCGATTCGGCGAGCGCCACAGCGCGGGCGAGTGCTGCAGCCGGGTTCGGCGCGACCTCGGTCAGCAGATCGAAGCGCCGGACGACCTTCGTCCAGTCGGTGCCCGAGTAGCTCGGCGCACGCGCGTGTTCGACGGCGATGGCTGCCTGCAGTTGGTACGGGTCCGCGACGGCTGCGGTCCGGCGCAACGATTCGTCCAGCAACGCGTCCCTCAGCGATGGGCGCCGTGTCCCACCGCGAGCGGGCGCCGATCTGGACATCGTCCGCAATAGACGGCTCGTTAACCTTGCGCGGCTACAGTGAGCCGCTCGCGTGCCCTGCATGGAAACGAGCGATGAACGGTGGTGGAATGGACGAGCAGCGCGAGCGTGAACTGAAGTTCGACGTGCCCGACGACTGGGCCGTTCCGAACCTCGATCCGCTCGCCGAATCCGACGGTGATGTGCAGGTCGAGACCATCCAGCTGCAGACGACCTACTTCGACACGGTCGGCCGTGACCTGCTTGCGCACGGCATGACGTTGCGCCGGCGCATCGGTGATGCCGACGTCGGCTGGCAGCTGAAGGTGCCCGAGGGCGACGCCCGCACCGAGTTGCGCGTCCCGCTCGGCAACGGCACCGCCGTTCCCCGCGATTTGCGCGATCTTCTCGTCGCCGTGCGCGCCGGATCGCCGCTACGCCGCGCTGCGAGGCTGGACACCACGCGCACCGTGCATCGCGTCCTTGCGGCTAGTGGTCCGGTGCTGGAGGTCGCCGACGACTCGGTACAGGCGACCGCGTTCGGCGAGGCGGCGGTGCTCAGCGAGTGGCGCGAGGCAGAGATCGAGCTGGTCAACGGCTCCGAGCAGGATCTCGGTCGCGCCGAACAACTGCTGGTCAAGACCGGGGCGGTCCCGGCGCAGACCACCTCCAAGCTCGCCCGGGCCCTGAACTACGCGCGCCCCCCGGTGCCGCCGCCGCCCGACGAGTCGCTCGGCGCGCTGGTCCGGACCTACCTGACGACGCAGTACGACGTCCTTATCGTGGGCGACATCGACCTGCGTCGCGGGCACGACGTCGTCCATCCGGTCCGCGTGGCCACGCGCCGGTTCCGCAGCGCGTTGCGCGCATTCCACGGTGCGTTCGAGGCCGGTCCCGCGACGGCTCTCGAGGGGGAGCTGCGCTGGTACGCGGGCTTGCTGGGCGCGGTGCGCGACCACCAGGTGCTGCGGACGCATCTCGACGATCTGATGCGGACCGTCCCCGATGATGCCGCGTCCGCTCGTGGTGCAGCTCGGCTCACCCGCGTCCTGGACCGCGAGGAGGCGCAGGCGCGGGCGGATCTCGCGCACGCGATGGCCGGACGCCGCTACCTCGCGATGATCCGCGATCTGCGGGCCTGCTGCGATGCACCGCCGCTGGTCGACGCCGAGCGTCCCGCAGGCGACGCAGTGCTGTTCGTCGAGGCCGCGCAGCGGCGCGAGGGCAAGCGGATGCGAAACTGGTCCCAGGACGGCGACGACGACGAGGCGATGCACGATGCGCGCAAGGCCGCGAAGCGACTGCGGTATGCGGCCGAACTGGCCGGCCCGGTCCTCGGCAAGCAAGGACGCAAGATCCGCAAGCTCGCCAAGCAGGCACAGCAACGCCTCGGAGCTGCTCAGGACGGGGTCGGCGCGTCGGCATTCCTGCGCCAGGTCGCGTCGGAGGGCGCCGGGGGAGTGAATACCGGCTTTGGTCTCGGCGTGCTGTGGTCGGCCGAGCAGCATCGTCTGCGGACGATTCGGAGCAAGGCCTTGCGCAAGTTCGGATGAGTCCCGCAGCGTTCGAGATGCCGGAGACAATGCCGCCGGCGTGCGCTCTCGTTGAACGTCGAACGCCGGAGCGGCGAGGGAGTGTGTTGGCGCTCAGCTTTGCGTTGTCGGGTCACGGCTCCCTCGAATCCCTTGCAGAATAACGGGATCTCCCGGCCGTCGAGCAAGTGCTCGCCGCCGGTGCCGACGGAATCGAGCACTGCAGTTGCATTACCGAGTCGGGTATTTCGATGTCCGACCAGCTGGTCGAGCGGCTTGCCGCGAGCCGGGTCGTCGTGTGCCCGACGCTGGGCAAGACCGCCGGCGGCACGCCCCCTCCCGGCGTACTGGAGATCATGAAGCGCACCGGGATGACCTGGGAGGCGCGGCTCGCCCAGGTCGCGCGCATGCACCACGCGGGCGTCCGGCTCATATCCGGCGCCGACGCCGGCATCCACAATGGAAAGCCGCACGGCATCCTGCCCGAGGCGGTCGCCGACCTCGTTCTCGGTGGCGGAGACACAGCACATGCCCTCGCCTCGGCCACGTCCGCCGCCGCAGACGCGCTGGGGCTAGGACAGCGCAAGGGACGATTTGCGCGCCGGGTACGACGCGGACGTACTTGTGGTGCGCGGAAATCCGCTCGCCGACATCACCGCGCTCAAGGACGTCGACGCCGTCGTGCTCCGCGGCGCACAGCCGAAACCCGGCCGACCCTGAGGATCTGCCCAGACGGACTGGATAAGCTCGACGTCCGGCAACGGGCACAGCCTCGACAGACATTGGAGTAGGACATGAGCGTCAGCCTCGTCAAGGGCGGCAACGTCTCCCTCACTAAAGAAGCACCCGGACTGTCCGCCGTCGTCGTCGGCCTGGGCTGGGACGTTCGCACCACCGACGGGCAGCCCTTCGATCTCGACGCCAGCGCGATCGCCTGCACTACCCAGGGCCAGGTCGTCTCGCCCGGGCACTTCGTGTTCTTCAACAACCTCACCAGCCCGGACAGCGCCATCCAGCACTCCGGGGACAACCTCACCGGTGAGGGCGAGGGCGACGACGAGCAGATCCGCATCAATCTGGCCGGCCTGGCCGCCGAGGTCGACAAGGTGGTGTTCCCGGTGTCCATCTATGACGCCGAGACCCGCAGCCAATCCTTCGGCCAGGTCCGCAATGCGTTCATCCGGGTGCTGAACCAGGCCGACGATAAGGAGCTGGCCCGCTACGACCTGTCAGAGGACGCTTCCACCGAAACGGCGATGGTCTTCGGCGAGGTCTACCGCAATGGCAGCGACTGGAAGTTCCGCGCGGTCGGGCAGGGCTACAGCTCCGGCCTCGCCGGTATCGCCCGCGATTTCGGCGTCCCGCTCTGAGCCCACACTCAGGGCGGACTAGGGTCAAGGGGGCCAACACGGCGTCCAACAGGAGGAATCGATGAGTGTCAGCCTGAGCAAGGGCGGCAACGTCTCGCTTACCAAGGAGGCCCCGGGCCTCACTGCCGTCCTGGTCGGGCTCGGTTGGGACGCCCGGACAACCTCGGGCACCGACTTCGACCTCGACGCCAGCGCGCTGCTGGTCGACACCGGCGGCAAGATCCTCAGCGATCAGCACTTCATCTTCTTCAACAATCTCACCAGTCCGGACGGGTCGGTCGAGCACACCGGCGACAACCTCACCGGTGAGGGCGAGGGGGACGATGAGGCCATCAAGGTCAATCTCGCCGGCGTGCCTGTCGAGGTCGACAAGGTCGTGGTCGCCGTCTCGATCTACGACGCTGAGAGCCGAGGCCAGTCCTTCGGCCAGGTCCGCAACGCCTACATCCGAGTGGTGAACCAGCAGGGCGAGGCCGAACTGACCCGTTACGATCTCTCCGAGGACGCCTCGAACGAGACTGCGATGATCTTCGGCGAGCTCTACCGCAACAACACCGAATGGAAGTTCCGCGCGGTCGGACAGGGCTACAGCACCGGCCTATCGGGTATCGCGCGTGACTACGGTGTCAACGTTGGCTGAGATCTGATCGATGCACCTCCGCATCTTCGGCGGTTCGCTAATAGTCGCCGTCGTCGGCCTTGTACTCGGCTTCCTCTACGGCGGGACGACCGGGCTGGCCGTCACGGCGATCCTCGCGATCCTCGAGGTGTCGCTGTCCTTCGACAACGCCGTGGTCAACGCGACCGTCCTGGAACGGATGAGTGCGTTCTGGCAGAAGATCTTCCTGACCGTCGGCGTCGCCATCGCCGTGTTCGGCATGCGCCTCATCTTCCCGCTGCTGATCGTCGGCATAACCGCCAAGCTCAGTCCGATCGAGGCCGTCCGACTGGCGCTGGAGAAGGGCGACCCGAAGGTCAACGGCACGTACGGCTATCTGCTGCACCAGGCGCACCCAGCCATTGCTGCGTTCGGCGGTGTGTTCCTGCTCCTGCTGTTCCTCGACTTCATGTTCGAGGAGCGCGAGCTCACCTGGCTCACCCCGATCGAGAAGGCGCTGGCCAGGATCGGCAAGCTGGATCAGCTGTCGGTCGTGGTGACGCTCGTGCTGCTGTTCGTCGCCGCCGAGACGCTCGCGCCGCACGGGAAGTCCGGCACCGTACTGGCCTCCGGCGCCCTCGGCATGGCCACCTACCTGATCGTCAACGGTCTCGGTGAGCTGTTCAACGTCGACGGGGACGACGACGAGGCAGGCGGCGCCCGGGCGGTCGTGGGCGCGGTCGGCAAGGCCGCGTTCTTCCTGTTCCTGTATCTGGAGGTCCTGGACGCCTCGTTCAGCTTCGACGGTGTCGTCGGCGCGTTCGCGATCACGTCCGACCCGATCATCATCGCGATCGGACTCGGCATCGGCGCGATGTTCATCCGGTCGCTGACCGTGTTCCTGGTTCGCAAGGGCACCCTGTCGGAGTACGTCTACCTCGAGCACGGCGCGCTCTGGGCGATCGGTGCGCTGGCCGTCTTGCTGCTCATTACCATTAAGTACGAGGTGCCCGAAGTCGTCACTGGCCTGATCGGTGTCGGATTCATCGCGGCCGCGTTCGTATCCTCGGTCATCCGCAACCAGCGCACCCCTGGCGAGCCGAACCAGGTCGAACTGCAATCGGCCCCGGTCTGAAGTGGGCGGTCTGTGATGGGAATCGACTACACGAAACGGCCGGCGGCAGCGCCGCCCCCGCCTGTCCCTCCACCTGCGGTGCCTGGCGGGCGGGTCATCCTCACCAAGGCGGCGCCGACCGTTTCGCTGACGAAGAACGCCTCGGCCGGCGGCATGTTGCGGGTGAACCTCAACTGGGACGCCCGGCCGCAGGCGCCTGGCGGTTTCTTCAAGAAGGCTCCGCCGCCGCTCGACCTGGATCTCGGCTGCCTCTGGGAGTTGACCGTCGGGTCCAAGGGCGTCGTGCAGGGGCTCGGGGGCGGCTTCTTCGGGCACGGGAAGCAC
>JALZAI010000232.1 GCA_030948475.1 Actinomycetota bacterium | reverse complement strand
GGTCTCCAGATGCATCAGATCGTCGTCGGTTTCGCGGCGCAACAGTTGACGCGAGGTTCCGTCCGCCACCGCAATCAGGGGAGGCCGGGGCAGCCGGTTGTAGTTGCTGGACATCGCGTAGCAGTAGGCGCCGGTCGCCGCGACCGCGAGCAGATCCCCGATCGCCAGGTCCGCAGGAAGATAGCAGTCCCGCACGACGATGTCGCCACTCTCGCAGTGCTTGCCCACGATGCGTCCGGGCACCGGTGTCGCCGAGGACGCCCGGTTCGCGAGCGTGCAGGTGTATTGCGCGTCGTAGAGCGCGGTGCGGATGTTGTCGCTCATCCCGCCGTCGACCGAGACGTACGTGCGCACCAGGCCGCCGTCCAGGGTGACCCGCTTGACCGTGCCGACCTCGTAGATCGTTACGGCGCTCGGCCCGGCGATCGCGCGTCCCGGCTCGACCGACAGCCGGGGACGGGGCAGACCGGCCGCCGCACACTCGCGCTCGACGATGGCGACGAGCCGATCGACGGTTTGCTTCGGCGTCTCGGGATCGTCGCCGGCGACGTAGGCGATGCCGAGGCCGCCGCCGAGGTTGATCTCGTCCACCTCGATGTCATGCACGTCGCGGATCTGCGCGGCCAGCCCGACGACCCGGTGTGCCGCGACCTCGAAACCCGCCGTCTCGAAGATCTGCGAGCCGATGTGCGAGTGCAGGCCGGCCAGTTCGAGTGAGTCGGCGGCAAGGACGGCCGTCACAGCACGCGCCGCCGAATCGTCGCGCAGCGAGAATCCGAACTTCTGGTCCTCGTGCGCGGTGGCGATGTACTCATGGGTGTGTGCCTCGACGCCGACGGTCACCCGGACGAGCACTCGTTGCCGGATGCCTGCCAGCGCGGCGATTGCGGCGAGGCGGTCGATCTCGTCGAAGGAGTCAACGATGACGTGCCCGATGCGTGCCTCGACCGCGCGCTGAAGTTCCGCCCGCGACTTGTTATTGCCGTGCATCGCGATGCGCTCGGCTGGGAAACCGCTCGCGACGGCGACCGCTAGTTCGCCGCCGGTGCACACGTCCAGACCGAGGCCCTCCTCGGCGATCCAGCGGGCGACCGTCGTGCACAGAAACGCCTTGCCCGCGTAGTAGACGTCGACGCCGTCGAACGCGGACGCGTGAGCACGCGCCCGCATCCGCATGTCGTCCTCGTCCAAGAACAGGGCGGGCGTGCCGTGCTCGCCGACCAGGTCGGTGATCGACGCGCCACCGATATGCAGCACTCCCCCGGTTCGGATGGCCGAGGTCGGCCAGATTGCCGAGTCGATGGCGTTGACGTCCGCCGGGGCAGCTGCGTGGTACGCCTCCGGCATGACGTCGGCATACCTGGGCCCGGCTGGATGGGCGGACCTGCTCACATGCGCTCCGGGGCTGAGACGCCGAGCAGGGCGAGACCGTTGGCGAGCACGACCCGGGTCGCTTCGCAGAGCCACAGGCGCGCGAGCGTCAGCTCCGTTGCCCGTTCGTCGCCCATCGGCAGCACCCGGCAAGCGTCGTAGAAGCGGTGGTACGTGCCGGAGAGGGCCTCGAGATAGTGCGCGACCCGATGCGGCGCGCGCAGCTCCGCAGCCGCGGCCACGATCCGCGGGAACTCGGCGAGCGCAGCGAGCAGGTCAGCCTCACGGGCGTCGGCCAGCAGGCTCAGGTCCGGGTCCGTCCCCCGCTCGATGCCGAGGTCGGCCGCGTTGCGCTGCAGGGACGCGAGGCGGGCATGCGCGTACTGCACGTAGTAGACCGGGTTGTCGTTGGTCTTGCGCGCCCAAACGTCCAGATCTAGGTCGATGCTCTGCTCGACCGAGTACCGCACCAACGCGTACCGGGCTGCGTCCGCGCCGATTGCGTCCACCAGATCGGCCAGCACGACGACGTTGCCGGCACGCTTGCTCATCCGCACCGGCTCGCCGTCCTTGACCAGGTTCACCAGCTGCCCGATCAGGATTTCCAAGGTCCGGTCCGGGTCCTCGCCGAAGCAGCACGCCACGGCCCGCAGTCGACGGACGTAGCCGTGATGGTCGGCGCCCAGCATGAGCACGATGCGCTCGAAGCCGCGCTCGCGCTTGTTCAGGTAGTAGGCGCAATCGGCTGCGAAGTAGGTCCAGTCCCCCGAACCGCGTACGAGCACCCGGTCGCGGTCGTCGCCGAAACCCGAGGTGCGCAACCACGTCGCGCCCTCGGACTCGTAGGTGTGCCCTTCGTCGCGCAATCGCTTGAGTGCGGACTCGAGCGCGCCACTGGTGTGCAGCTCGCGCTCGTTGAAGTACACGTCGAAGACGACGCCGAACTCGGCAAGCGACTCGCGGATCTCGGCGAACATCAGTTCGACGCCGTCCCGCTGGAAGATCGCGATCTGCTCATCGTCGGGCAACTCGAGCACATCCGGGTTGCTCCGCACGACCGAGCGTGTGATGTCGTCGATGTACGCGCCGGCGTAGCCGTCCTCCGGCACGGGACGGCCGTTCGCCACTTCGCGCAGGGTACGGGCGAAACGCTCGATCTGACTTCCGGCGTCGTTGAAGTAGTACTCGCGGGTGACATCGGCTCCGGCGGCTTGCAGCAACCGGGCAAGCGCGTCGCCGACGGCGGCCCACCGGACCGCGCCGATATGCACCGGACCGGTCGGGTTCGACGATACGAACTCCAGGTTAAGCGTCTGGCCGGCGAGCGGGTCACCGTGGCCGTACGCGTCGCCCGCCTCGACGACGCGGCGGGCCACCTCACCCAGCGTGCCGGCGGCCAGGGTGATGTTGAGGAACCCGGGTCCGGCCACGTCGACGCCCGCGACGCCTGGGTGCTGGCGCAGCCGCGCGGCGATCGCGTCGGCGACCTCGCGGGCCGAGCGGGCCGCCGGCTTGGCCAGACGCAGCGCCACATTGGTCGCGTAGTCACCGTGCTCGGGGTTTCTCGGCCGTTCGACGACGGCCGCGGCGGGCGGCGTACCCGCGAAGTCACCGGCGTCGATGCTTGCGACCACAGCGGCCAGCACGGCGCCGGACAGATCTGCGGGAGTCACCGCTCAATCGTAGAGTTACCCCGAAATCTGGGGCCTCGGGACGCTCCCGCCGGCTGGGCGGCGGGCGCTCACAGATAGAGAACCTAAGCTGGGACGGTCAGGTACGCCCATCCCCGAGCAGTTCGGCGTTTCCACCGCCGGGAGAATTCACACCCCATGGCCCAGCGCAAGCCCACAACCGTCCCGTCGAAGAAGCCCGCGTCCGGCGCCAGAAGTCCTGCCGGTTCAGCGAAGCCGTCCGGACCGACCCGGCGTCCGCCGGCGAAGAAGCCGGGCAAGTCGATCGTCAACCAGAAGCAGAGGCCCTGGGGACTCATCATCACCACGGTCGTGCTGGTGCTCTTCGCAGCCGGGATCGTCGCCTTCGCCGTCGCCGGTCACAACAGCGGCGGTTCGCCAAAGACCGCAGCCGGCGGCAATGTCGCCGGCTGCACCAAGATGATCGGCAACAATTCCAGTACCTACCTCAACGAGTTGGTTTGCGCGAAGGACATCAAGGGCGTCACCTTCAAACCCGAGGCGAACCGAAACCATGTAACGACCACGGTGAACTACGACTCCGCACCCCCGGTCGGTGGCAATCACAGCGCGTACTGGGCCGACTGCACCGGCACGGTGTATTCGAACGCGATCGCCAACGAGAACGCCGTGCACATGCTCGAGCACGGCGCCGTGTGGATCACCTACAACCCGAAGACGCTCCCGGCCGGCGAGCTGGACACGCTGAGGAAGCTCGTCGCCGGTCAGGACCGGATGGCGCTCTCGCCGTACCCGAACCTCAAGACCCCGATCTCGCTGCAGAGCTGGGGCTACCAGGTGTTCGTGGACAAGGCGTCCGATCCCCGCGTCCAGCAGTTCATCAATGACCTGCGCTACAACCCGCGGACCACACCCGAGTACGGCGCCATCTGCTCACAGCCGACCTTCAAGGTGCACCCGAGCACGTTCGGCCACCCGCTCTTTGCACCGGCGGGCTGAGGCGATGGCCGCCACCCTCACCTCGGATTCGACCGGAGCCACTGCGCCGCCTCGGCGGCTCACGGGCGTCCTCGTCATCATCCTGGCCGTGGCGGCACTCGTGGTCGTGGGCACGGTGGGCTGGCTGGTGGGGGGAAGCGGCGGGTCGACCGCGGCGGCGGGCGAGTCGTCGGTGGACGCCGGGTTCGCGCGCGACATGTCGACACACCACACCCAGGCCGTCACCATGGCCAACTACGAGCGCGACAACACGGCGGACTCGGGGCTCAAGGTGCTGGCCTACGACATCGAGACCTCCCAACAGTTCCAGATCGGCGAGATGCAAGGTTGGCTGGACGCGTGGGGGCTTGGGCGCGAGTCGTCGCAGCCGCAGATGTCATGGATGCCCGGCGGGCATATGCAGATGAGTCCGGTGTCGTTGATGCCGGGCATGGCCACGCCCGCGGAGATCAGCCGGCTCGAGTCGCTGCACGGCAAGGCACTCGACATCCTGTTCCTGCAGCTGATGATCCGCCACCATCAGGGTGGGCTACCCATGGCGCAGTACGCGATCTCGCACGCGCGGACTGCCTATGTCCGAAGCCTCGCGCAGTCCATGTACGACTCGCAGACGGCCGAGATCGTCGAGATGGAGCAACTGCTCCGTCGGCTCGGCGCGACCACGCTCTCCGCGCCGACGAGCTGATTCGCGGCGGTCCGCGCTACGCTGACGCGGGTTTGCCGCCCCCGTAGCTCAGGGGATAGAGCACCGCCCTCCGGAGGCGGTGGCGCAGGTTCGAATCCTGCCGGGGGCACCACGTCGCAGGCCCCGTTTTACGGGGCCTGCGTTACTTTCTCTGACTAGCTCAAGATCGACAATTTCGGCCTCGGGCAACACTCGGGCAACAGCAGCTTCGCGTGCGGAGGCCATCCGGTCGGCAACTTCGTCCAGTCGATCGCCGAACAGGTGGCCGTACTGGTCCAGAGTCATGGCCGCCGAGGAGTGCCCGAGCATCTGCTGGACAACCTTCACATCGGCTCCGGATGCGATCGCCAGCGAGGCAGCGGTGTGCCTCAGCTCGTGGGGGTGGAGGCCTGGTTTGCCGATCAAGGCTGCAGCGGAATCGAACGCGGCGTCGCGGAACACCGGACCCCGCAATGCCCCGCCGGACCGCGTGCCGGTGAACACGAGATCACCTGGCTCCTTTCCCGCGACGTGCTCCTTGAGCTCGTCGAGCAGGAACAGCGGTATCGGGACCTCCCGGCGCTCATGGCCCTTGGGCGTCCCGAATACGAACTCCGACCGCACCAGGGTGACCGACTCGGCGATGACGGCTCGCCGGCGTTGGAAGTCGAGGCGGCCGACCCGCAGCGCGGCCAGTTCGCCGAAGCGCAGCCCCGTGTAGGCGAGGAACCGCACGATCAGGCGATAGTCGTCGCGCCGGCGTTCGGTGAGCCTGCGGTGCTTACTGATGATCTCCTGGCCGAAGGTGGCACACGCCTCGGCGAGATCGTCGACTTCGGCGTGAGTGAGGTATTGCCGTTCGGCCTTAACAACGCGCGGGAGGTTGACACCAGTGGCGACGTTGCGCGCCAGCCGCCCGTCCTTGACCGCCATCGTGAGGACCAGCGACAGAACGCGATGGACTTTCCGCACGGTGGCCGGCGACCGTGACTTCGACAGCGCGGCGACCCAAGCCTGGACGTCGGCGTGCGACACGGCCGACAGCCGCACCGTGCCCCACTTCGGCTGAATGTGCTCTCGCAGGATGCCGGCGTATCGCTCGCGCGTCGACGGTTTGAGGTGCGTCTGGTTGTCGAGCCAGCGGATCGACCACTCTCCGACCGTGAGACGAGCCAGAGCTGGGTCGACGAACGATCCCGTGATCTTGGCCGACTCGACGGTGGCCAGGAACCGATCCGCGTCCCCTTTTCTGGTGAACGTCTTGTTCCGCTGTGTGCCGTCCGGCGTGCGGTAGTGCGCTCGCCAGCTCGTCTGCCCATCGCGGACGCGCCGCTCGACACTGCTCATGATGCTTCGACCCTTTCCTCAAGCGCCTCACGCGCCAGCTGCGAGATCGTCTTGCCCTCGCGCTCGGCAATCGCGGCGGCACGATCGCGGACGTCGGGTGTGAGCCGGAAGGTGACCCGTGGCGAGACGGCCGCATGGCCGGTCAAGGACGGACGGCCGACCTTGCGTCTGACATCCTCGACGATCGCGTCGGCGACCTGCTGGGTGAGGCGAGTGCCGTCGGGAAGGCGGACGTCCTCCCGTTCGAGATCGACGTCTTCGCTTCTCTCTGGTCTGCGCTTGGCCATGATGTTCACCCTCTGAGCTCGGTCGGCACGACGTGGATGACGAGCAGGTACGGCGGGCCGTCGGGCGGCGCGACCGCGACGATCTCCAGCTCCCGTCCTCGTTCGTCGACGCCGAGCCACTGCCAGGCACCGGCCCCGCCGAGCGTTGTCGTGCGCCTACTCGGTGCCGTCGCGCGGACTGCGTCCACCGGACAACTGCTCCCTCTATATTGTCTGACATAACGCGTGGCTGTCAAGCCGCGTGTGGGCCGTCGTTGCCGCTCAGTCGGTGCAGCCATTCGAGGATTTCGTGGCGCCAGTAGCGGACGCCTCGTCCGACGCGGAAGCTGCCGGGTCCGTAGCCGATGCTGCGCCAGTAGCGCAGGGTGGCGACCGGGGTGCGGAGCAGGTCGGCGGCCTCGGCGATGGTGAGCAATTCGTGCTCGCCGGGGCTGCCGGTGTGGTCGGCGGGTGAGGTGGTCATCGATGTTCTCCCTTTCGCTGGAGCTGCCGTCCGGGATGGGCGGAGCTGTCATCACTTAAGGGCGCGTCTGTCGCCGTTGTGGTCACGTCTGCGCCAACTTCTTTCGGGATCCTCCGTTCCTGGTCGGTGACGGTTCTTGCCCTTCACAGGGGACAGGCACGAAATCGGGCCGATTACTGACACCCTGCGGCCAACTTTTTCCTGTGACTCTCGAGCCGGAGGGTTCCTGGCTGCGCTGACACGCCCCGATTGCGGTTGGTCCCTCTATCTAGTGCAAGTACTTCGAGACGCCCGAATGCGACAGCTACCGGCGTGCGAGTTTCGAAATTCTCGGCCTGGAGAGTTGGAGACCGTTGACAATCGTTGGTTGTTATCGGCTGATACCCGGCCCGTGATCCGGCGACGCCGCGATGTCGTGCTCGTCGGCATGGCGGTGCATGACCATGTCGGTGGAGAGGTCAGCATCCAGTTGCGCGAAGCGAGCGTACCGCCGGGTTGCGGCGGTCTCCCGATCGGCACGCCAGGTCTCGCGTTCGGTGGTGATCCGGTCACCGGGCAGGGCGCGCAGAGTCGGCTCGCCGAACAGATCGGTGACCGTCGCCCGGGCCGCGGTGAACGCTCGCTCGGTGGCCTCGAGCTCGGCCTGGAGTCGGGTGAGTTGCTGTTCGGGGTGTTCGGTGTGGGCGAGGTTGCCGTAGCGGGCCAGTGCTTGCTCGTAGTGGTCGCGGGTGTCGCGGTAGTTGCGCGAGGCGGCCTGGCGGGCGTCGGCTGCCGTTTCGGCGGCGCCGAGGGCGGCGACCGCGTCCGGATTCTCGTGTTCGGCCTGGCCGCGGGCGGCGTGATCGAGGGTCTCCCACACTGTGGGGCGGTCTTCGAACCACAGGACCCGATCCGCGATCCGATCGACACCGGTGGGCAGGTCGGGCACGTCCGGGCGCCACGCGTCAGCCCACGAGGTCAGCTCGGCCTCGGCGCGGGTGACGGCGGCGTGGCGTTGTCCGAACCGGCCGGTGCCGTCGCGCACGGTCTGGGCGTGCACCCGGATGCCGGCGTGCTGTTTGTCCCACGCGTCCAGCAGCGATTCGCGGATCCGGTTGGTGTCCTTCGTGAGTGTCGTGCGCGCAGTCTTGGCGTCCTGTCGCGCGTCCCGTTCGGTCTGTTGGGCCTGCCGATAGGCGTGTTCGAGCGGCGGCAGCTCCCGCTCCCGGGCCGCCCGCAGCGGCACGATCTCGCGCAACGAGTCGCGACGCTGCTCGTCGCGGACAAGCCGGTCCAGACAGTCTTCTTCGACGGTCCAGGCTCGGCGCAGCTCGCCCATGACCTGCTCGAACGGGCGGTGTGGTGCGTAGCGCGCTGCTTCCGCGGCGGCCAGCTCGGCAGCACGCCCCGGGCCGAGGTCAGCCCGGTCGCGGGCGAACACCGCGACCCACTGCTCGCGCGCCTCGTGGATGCTCTCGGCGACCAGGTGGGCGACGTTGGTTTCGCGGCCTCGGGTCATGCCGACGTAGGCCGATGCCGCGCTGGTGTGCCCGCCGATCACCGCGTGGGCCGTGGTTGTGGTGTCGCCTTGCACCCCGTGCGCCGTGCTGGCGTAGGCCAGCTCGACATGCTCGCGCACGTATCCGGCGGGCAGCGTCCGCTCGCCATACTCGCCGCTGACCGTCACCCCACCGTCGCTCTCGACGCCGAGGACGGTCCAGGTGTCACGGTTCGCCACATCCAGGTTCGCGTTGTTGCGCCGCGTCGTGACCCGGTCCCCGATGCCGATGCGTTGACCGGCGATGGTGGTGCCTGTGCGCTCGTCATCGACCCGGTCGCACGCGACGAGCCGGTCGCGGATCGCCGCGTTCAGTACGGCGACTTGCTCGTTGGTGTCAGCCACGATCACAGTCGGGCTACCCGCGGAGAACGCGTCGACAGCGTCACCGGCGAGCGCGGCGAGGCACTCGGCGTCGGTGGCGTGCACCCGGATCTGGTCTCGTGCGAGCAGCGCGTCGAACACCGCATCGGCGTCGCTACCGGTGCGCATCGCAAGACTGAGCTGGGCGTACTCATCGTCGGCGACGCTCACCGCGACGCCGTCTGCGGTCGTCTCCGTGCGGGTGAAGCGGTGCACCG
>JALZAI010000217.1 GCA_030948475.1 Actinomycetota bacterium | reverse complement strand
GCGCAGGGCCGCCGGCGATCCCGTGGTCGGGCTCACCCCGACCACCACCACGACGCGCACAGCGCTTGGCCCGGTCATGACGTCGTGGCCTCGGGGGTGACGCCACCGGCGGGTTTGCCGACGGCGGACAGTGGTTGGGCGATGTCCTCCAGCGACTGTCTCTCGGAGTCCACTCCGATGAACCACGCGACCAACCCGCCGATGATCATAATCGCGGCACCGATCAGATAGCCCACGGTGAGCGGCCCTCGGCTGACGTGGTTATTGTTCTGGCCGCCGATGAGGTGCCCGAACAGCCACGGCGCGACGACGCCCCCGGCACCTTGCGCGAGCGCGAAGAAGTACGAGATCGCCTGGCCGCGCAGTTCGAGCGGGAAGATCTCACTCACGGTCAGGTACGCCGCGGACGCGCCAGCTGAGGCGAAGAAGAAGATCACGCACCAGAGGGCGGTCTGGGTGACTGCCGACAGGATCCCGGCGTTGAACATCAGGGCCGTCACCACCAGCAGCACCCCCGACAGCCCATAGGTGCCGAGGATCATCTTGCGGCGGCCGATGGTGTCGAAGAGGTGACCGAGCAGAAGCGGTCCCGCCAGGTTCCCGATCGCGAACGGGAAGAAGTAGTACGGGATGCTGCCGGACGGGACCTTATAGAAGACGGCCAACACCAGCGCGTAGCTGAAGAAGATCGCGTTGTAGAGGAAGGCCTGGGTGACCATCATCGTGAAGCCGTAGATCGACCGCCTCGGATAGGTCCCGAAGAAGACCCGCGTGAGTTCGACCAAAGTGAGCCGTGGTGATTCGGTGATCTCGAGCGCCTTGCTGTCGTCCACCTTCTTCAGTTCTATCCCTTGGGCATGGATGCGTTCCTCGATCTCGTCGACGGTGCGTTCGGCTTCGTCGTTGCGGCCGTGCGTCATCAGCCAGCGTGGGCTCTCCGGGATGGTGCGTCGGATGAAGATGATGATCAGGCCGAGCACTGGGCCGATGAAGAAGCCGATCCGCCAGCCCCAGTTGATCGGGACATGGTTGGAGAACAGGTACAGCCCGATGGCCGAGCCGAGGGCTGCACCGCCCCAGTAGGTGCCGTTGACGGCGATGTCGACGCGTCCACGGTAGTGCGACGGGATGAGCTCGTCGATCGCGGAGTTGATCGCCGTGTACTCGCCACCGATTCCCGTCCCGGCGATGAACCGGAAGAACAGCAACGAGTAGTAGTCCCACGACAACCCACCCAGCCCGCTGCCGATCAGGTAGATCGCGAGCGTGATGATGAACAGCTTCTTGCGTCCCAGCTTGTCGGTGAGCCGGCCGAAGAACAGCGCGCCGACCACCTCGCCGATCAGGTACATCGAGCCGAGGAAGCCGACCTGGCTGGTCGAGAGGTGCAGAGTCTTCGGGTCGGTGAGGATCGGGGCGACCAGCGAGACGATCTGGATCTCCAGGCCGTCCAGAATCCAAGAGACCCCCAGGCCGACCACCACCAGCCAGTGGAACCGCGTCCACGGCAATCGATCCAACCGGGCGGGCACGAGACTTCGGGACGGCTTCGCCTGGACATCGGTGGCGGTCATGAACGCGCCTTCTTTCGTGCCGTGCTCCTGCTCTCTGTTGAGCCGTTGTGCCCACATCGACGCGGATCTACCCGCTGCACCGTACCCGACGCGAACCCTCCGAAACCGAGCGCTCCCTAAGCGGCAGCGCGACGACGCCGGCGAGCCGGACGGGCGGCACCGCGCTCGCGGCGAGCTGCCGCGACGACCTCGAGGTCTAGGCCGAGCATGTCGAGCAGCATGCGGGCGTCCTCACCACATTCGGCGGCACCGGCGACCACCCGTGCAGCTCGGCGCTGACGTTCGATGTGCTGGCGTTCTTCCGCGGCCATCCGGTTGAGATCGGTCTGCGAGATGGGAGTTCCGTCGAGCGTCGTCGCCGCCATGCGTCCGGTCATGGCTCGACCTTTCCCACGCTGCGATTCGGTCTAACGCCGGGTTTGCGCGTCAGTCCTCGGGCAGCTGCGCGACGGTTCCGAAGAAGTCGTCAATCTGTTTCACCACATCGGCGAACGCGTCGAGATCGACCGGCTTGGCGACGTGCACGCTGGCATGCAGGTCATAGCTCTTGACGATGTCCTCGACGGCGCTCGACGTGGTGAGGACGACCACCGGGATGCGCCGCAGGTCTGGATCCGCCTTGACCTCGGCGAGTACCTCGTGGCCGCTCATCTTGGGCAGGTTGAGATCGAGCAGGATGAGGTCCGGCCGTGGCGCGTCGGCGTAGCCATTGGTTCGGCGTAGGTAGGCAATCGCCTCGGCTCCGTCACTGACCACGTGCAGGTCCGTGGACAGGTGGGCCGCGGCCATAGCCTCCCGCGCGATAATTACATCGCCGGGATCGTCTTCCACGAGAAGGACGCCCAGCGCCCGCGTCGGCTTGATGGTGATCTCTGTGCCCAATCTAGGCCTGCCGATCGCCGGTGACCGGCTCAGTGTCGGGGACGGTGAACTGAAACGTAGCACCGGGCGGGCCGCCCCGCGCGAGCCAGATTCGACCGTCGTGAAACTCCACGATCCTGCGGCACAGCGCCAGTCCGATGCCGGTGCCCCCGTACTCGTCGCGCAGGTGCAGCCGCTGGAAGATCGCGAAGATCCGCTCCGCGTACTTGTACTCGATGCCGATGCCATTGTCGGACACGGTGAACAGCCACCCGTCGTCCCTCCGGGCGCTGGAAATCTCCACCCGCGGCGGGTCCTCGCCGCGGTACTTGATGGCGTTGCCGACCAGGTTCTGGAACAGGGCGGTCAACAGCGTCTGATCACCGCGGACCGTGGGCATGGACCCACGGACGATCACCGCGTCGGCGGCCGAGATGCGCTGATCCAAGTTGGCCATGGCTCGGCTCAGCGCAACACCGGTGTCTACGGGGTCGAACTGCTCGGCACTCCGGCCGACCCTCGAGAAGGCGAGCAGGTCACCGATGAGGATCTGCATCCGCTTGGCGCCGTCCACGGCAAAGTCGATGTACTGGCGCGCCTTGTCGTCGAGCTGTGGGCCGTACTGGCGTTCGAGCAGCTGACAGAAGTTGGCGACCTTGCGCAGCGGCTCGGACAGATCGTGTGACGCCACATAGGCGAACTGCTCGAGGTCGGCGTTGGAGCGGGCCAGATTCTCGCTGCGGGCAACCAGTTCGGCCCTCGCCCGATCGACCTGCGCCAGCTCGTCGACGATGCGAGCGCGCATCTCGTCCACATCCGTTCCGAGCCGGGCGATCTCGGGTGGCCCGGTTGCGACGATGCCGCGCCGCAGGTCTCCACCGACTACCTGCCGGGTCTGTGCGGCGAGGCTCTCGACCGGGTCGAGGACTGAACGCCGTACACCTCGCCAGATGATGTAGCCGGTGATGGTGATCAGGCCGGTCGTGATGCCGACCGTGATCCAGACGAACGCGAGTGCCCTGGCGCGCGCCCGGCCGGCCGCTTGCTGACCCGCCAGCAGGTCATCGAAAATCGCAGCGGCCCGAGCCCTGATCTTGTCGAAGCTCGTCTTGGCCTGCCCGCTGTAGGCGATGGCGAAGGCGGTGCTGTCGCTGCGGCGAACCCGGACGATCGTCGGGGTGGCGACGTGCGTCCGCCACGACGTGACGCTGGCATCGAATGCCGCGAAATCGGGTTGGAGTTCGGGAACATTGGCTATCAGCCCGCGCAGCCGGGTTTCGTCCTTGTTCTGCTCTGCGCGCCCGGCGTAGTACGGCTGCAAGAACTCCGAGCGCTTTCCGAGGGCGTACCCGCGCACCCCGATCTCCTGGTTGACCAGGTCCGCGAGCAACCGCTGACTCGTGGTGACCGCGGGCTGCCAGCGCTCGACCAGATCGTCGCCCTTTCGGATGAACACCACGAGGGCGCCGATCACGGTCGCGAGCAGGACCAGGAACACGATCAGGACCGCGGCAAAGGCCCGCCCTACCCGGCGGCGCAGACTGCGCCCGCCGGCGGGTGGGCTCATTGCCGGCAAGGGCCGCGGGTGGTCAGGACGACGACCGCTGTGTCATCGTCCGAACGCGCCGGTGCGCCGCCGACGAGCGCCGGGATCCACGCCGACACCGGATCGCCGGCGCCGACGCACGCGTCGGTCGCGGCGACCAGCTCGTCCACACCCACGCTCGTGTCGTTGCTGGCCAGGCGGTAGGCGTCGAGCAAGCCGTCGGTATAGAGCACGAGGGACGCGTTCGGGCCGAGCCGGGCGCGAGTCTCCGGCCATCCGCCGGTTGCTGACCAACGCCGAGCGGCCCCGTTGAGTCCCTCGACTCCGAGCGGCGGTCCCACCTCGATGTCCAGGTATGACGTGCGCCCGTCCCGGCAGATGAGCGGCGCGGGGTGTCCGGCCACCCGAACGCTGACGTCGAAGTTGTCGTCGATCGTGACGTCGCACGCGGTGACGAAGCCACGCAGCCCGCCGGTCTCTGCGCTGAGCAGGGCGGCCAGGTTGGCGAGGACCAGGTGGTCGGGCGCGCCGGCGAGCACCAGAGTCCGCCAGGCGACGCGCAGGTGGACACCAAGGGCGGCCTGGTCGGGGCCGTGGCCCATCACGTCCCCGATGACGGCACGGACTCGGCCCTCGGGAGTCTCGACGACGTCGAAAAAGTCACCGCCAAGGACGGCGTGGTTGCGTCCCGGCTGGTAGTAGGTGGTGCAGGAGACGAGGTCGCTGCGCAGTCGAGGGTTCGGGAGCAGGCCACGTTCGAGGCGCGCGTTCTCGGCCGACTGCTGCTGCTCGGCGTGCAGCGCCAGCTCGACGACCTGTGCCCGTCTGCGCTCGACGGCGTAGCGGACCGTGCGCTCGAGCAGATACGCGGTGATGTCGTCCTTGACCAGGTAGTCCTGTGCTCCGGCAGCTACGGCCATGTCGCCGAAGCCAAGGTCGTTACGGCCGGTGAGCACGATGACCGGCAGATCCCGCGCCGCGGCGACGATGCCGTGCAGCGCGGCCAGGCCGTCGGCGTCCGGGAGCCCCAGGTCGAGCAGGACGCAGCGCGGCCCGTGCTTGAGCGCGGTGACCGCTTCGGCCAGGCTGCGTGCCCAGATCAGGTCCTCGGCTCGGCCGCCAGCTTCGAGCAGGCACTGCTGGACCAGCAGGGCGTCGCCGTCGTCGTCCTCTACCAGCAGAATGCGCGGCACCGCCTCGGTCACTGCTCACTCCGTTCGCTCTGGCGGGGGCCGTCCACCGGTCGGAAACCATACCGCCCTGCGGCACCCGGAGGTTGTTGACGTATCAAAGACTTGCGAGTAGGCTGCTGATTGAGAGTTCAACTGTCTAGTTTTGCCTCGGAGGCGATCGATCATGACCAGCACGATCACAGACCGCACTGCCCTCACCGGCAGCTACATCCTCGACCCGGCCCACTCGCGCCTCGGCTTCGTCGCGCGGCACGCGATGGTGACCAAGGTGCGCGGCAGCTTCAACGAGTTCGAGGGAACTGCCACCATCGACGGCGCCGACCCGAGCCGGTCCACGGTCTCGATCACCATCGAGGTCGCGAGCATCGACACCCGCAACGCCCAGCGCGACGGGCATTTGCGCACCAACGACTTCCTCGACGTCGAGAAGTACCCGCAGATCACCTTCGTCTCGACGGCGCTCGAGCACGATGGCGGCGACGCCTTTCGGGTGAGCGGTGAGCTGAGCATTCACGGCGTCACCAAGTCGGTGACCTTCCCAGTGGAGTTCCAGGGCGCGGCGACCGACCCGTTCGGCAACCAGCGCATCGGCTTCGAGGGCTCGCTCGTCATCAATCGCAAGGACTGGGGCGTGAGCTGGAACGCCGCACTCGAGACCGGCGGCGTGCTGGTCGGCGAGAAGGTCACGCTCGAGTTCGAGATCTCTGCGATCAAGCAGGCCTAGACCCATCGCGCCGACCCGGTCGCGCGAGCCATCGCGCCGAGTGGCGACTTCGGACGCGCTGGGGCAATTCGATCTGGCATGGGCGGTGGCGGTGGGATTCGAACCCACGGTGGTTTTACCCACACACGCTTTCGAGGCGTGCTCCTTCGGCCGCTCGGACACGCCACCGCCGGACAGGGTATCGCAGCGATCAGGCGCGTTTCACGGCAAAAAACTGCGCGAGCACCGCGCCGCACTCGTCTGCGAGTACGCCCGCAACGACTTCGGGACGGTGGTTGAGCCGGCGATCGCGGACGACGTCCCACAGCGAGCCGACCGCGCCAGCCTTCGGATCCCATGCACCGAACACCAGGCGCTGCACCCGGGCGAGGACGAGGGCTCCGGCGCACATCGTGCACGGTTCCAAGGTGACCGCGAGCGTGCATCCGGGCAGCTGCCAGGACCCGAGCGTCTCGCCCGCGCGCCGCAAGGCAAGCATTTCGGCGTGGGCACTCGGGTCGTGGCGAGCCTCGCGCTCGTTGTGTGCCGTGGCGATCACCTGGCCGGCAGCGTCCAGGACGACCGCCCCGACCGGAACCTCGTCCTTGGCCAGTGCCAGGTGCGCCTCGCCCAACGCCGCGCGGACGGCGGCGGCGTCTCGGTCGGCGGGGTCGATCACGTTTTCCAGATCAACTTCAAGGTTCGCTCACGCGCGCAGGTCGTCGAACGCCGCTCCGCACCCGGCCTTCTCGCAGATCGCGACCAGTACGTCGATCGGCAACGTGCCCTCGTGCGCGCACATTGCGAGTAGGTCGACCGCCGACGTCCCGAGATCTTCGGCAATCTCCGCATCGCCGAATGGGGCGCTCTCATGGGCCGGTGGCGCGTCCTCATCATCCAGAACGTCGCCTCCGATCGGTTCCAGATCCTCGGCGATATAGCCCGCGACCGGATAGAAGTCGGCCGCGTGCCCGTCGGACAGGAACGCCGGCGCATCGTCGTCGTCGTGATCGACGCGAACGATAGCGGCATACTCGTCGTCCTGCTCTACGAACAGCAGCCGCAGGTCGCCGTCAATATCGCGTGCCACATCAGCAAGATCCGAGATGCTCTCGCAGTCCTCCAGCGAGACCTCCTGGGCACTCCACCGGTCACCCGCCCGGGCCAGGACGCAAGCGAAATAGCTCATCGGGAGGCCTGCGCCGTCTCGGTTGCGCGGGCGTACGCCTCGGCCAGGCCGATGTGCTCGACGATGGCGTCCAGTATCTCGTCGGGATAGGCGTCGACGTCGTCGAGGATTTGCTCCATCTCGTCCTCGGCGAGATCCAGATCGGTGAACAGGTCGAGATCGCCGACCGGCCACACTTCGTCGAGCTCGTCGTCGTCGGGGGGGTCCTCGCCGAGTCGGGCCATCACCTGCTCGGCGAGCGGGTACTCGACGGACGCCGTGAGATCCGAGAGCAGCAGCGAGATTCGGCCTCCGTCCTGGCGCGCGATCAGGAAGAATTCGTCGTCGACGCAGGCAATCACGAACGGACCACCTTCGGGCGGTTGTGAGCGCAGGGCCTGCAGCAGCGAGGCAAGATCGCCGAGCACCGAGGGTGGCAGCGGCTCGGCACGCCAGAGCCCGGCGTCGCGAAACGCCGCGACCGCGAAGCCGCCCTGCGCCACCCGTTCCACCTGCCTTCGCGATACCGACTGTGCGGTGTCGATCCTGACAGACACGGGCAGTCGCCGGAAGTCGTTCTTAGCCGGGCGCTAGCGTCGAAACGTGAGCGAAGCTTGCGAGCGAACCGTAGGAATAGGCGGGTCGGGCATGATCGCGCCGTTTCGTCGCGTCGCCGTCCTCGGGCTCGGTCTGATCGGCGGCTCGCTGATGCACGCCATGCGCCACAGCGGGCTGGACGTGGTGGGCTACGACGTCGACGCATCCACCGCCGCCGCGGCAAGTGCGTCCGGATTCCCGATCGCGCCGACCGACCAGGCCGCAGTGCACGGTGCCGATCTCGTCGTACTCGCCATGCCGCTGACAGAGCTTGCCGACGCACTGCGATCGCTGTCGGCGCACCTACCTGCCGGGACGCTGGTCACCGACGTCGGCACGCTTAAGGAGCCGGTTCTCGCTGCGGTCCGCGAACATATCCCGCAGGCCCACTTCGTCGGCGGGCATCCGCTCGCCGGCACCGAGGACAGCGGCTGGGCTGCGACCGATCCCCTGTTGTTCCGCGATGCCCCGTGGACGCTGCCGATCGAGTCCGACACGAGCCTGGACGCCTGGCTGCGCGTCGCCGAGCTCGTGTGCGACTTGGGTGCCCGTCCGGTCCCGACCACCGCCGCCGAGCAGGACGCCGCAGTCGCCCGGGTGATCGGCCTGCCGCACGTGCTCGCCGAGGCGCTCGCGCTCATCGGGCTGGACGGCGGCCCGCTGGGACTGTCACTCGCGGCCGGCTCGTACCTGTCCGGCTCGCGCGTCGCCCGCACCCGTCCGGAGCTGGTCGCCACCTGGTGTGACGGCAACCCCGCGCTGGTAACCGCGATCGACGAGGTGCTCGTGCGGCTCACCGCCGCACGCGCGGAGCTCGACGCGGGACGATCGGTGATCGAGCTGGCCACGGCCGGTCACGACGCACGCACCAACTGGGAGCACCGGCGAGTCGAGCCGGTCGAGTTGTCCGTCCAGGTCGCCGAACTCTGCGCCCACGGCCGCTGCGGCGGTTGGGTGACGGCGGTGCTGCGCGACGACGATGGCGTCCGGCTGCTCGGCATGCGTCCCAGCTGAGCGGACCTCCGGCAGCGGCTAGCGTGGGCGTGTGCTCTACATCCTCGGGCTGCTTTTGATCGGCCTGCTGGCCGGCGCCCTTGCGCGCATCGTGGTCAGCAGCCCGGTCAAGCTCGGCTGCCTCGGGACGGCGCTGCTCGGCATCCTCGGGTCGTACGCCGGCGGATCGTTGTGGGCGATCCTCTTCTACGACAGGTTCGATCTGCGCCGGACCTCGACGTTTCTCGGAGCGGTCGCGGGCAGCATCCTGATCCTCGCTGCATGGCGCCTGCTCGACCGCGGACGTGGACGCCGATTGGGCCGGTAGCCTCGAACGATGTTTGGACCGCCGTCGCGAGGTCCCCTATGCTGGGCGAGTCCACCGACGGGGCTAGCCTGATGCGGTTCGTCCGCCCTCATCGTCTAGAGGCCCAGGACGCCGCCCTTTCAAGGCGGTAGCACGGGTTCGAATCCCGTTGGGGGCACGAGAACTACCTTTGGCCCCGTAGCTCAGCTGGTTAGAGCGCCGCCCTGTCACGGCGGAGGTCGCCGGTTCAAGTCCGGTCGGGGTCGCCAGATCGCCACCTACTGTGCAGTGGTGGCCGCGACCCTGCTCATCGCCGCGCACGGCACGCATTCGGTCGCCGGCTCGGCGACCACCGCCTCGCTCGTCGCCGCGGTGGCAGCGATTCGTCCGAACATTCCGGTAGCGCTGTGCTTCCTCGACGTCGCCACGCCGTCGCTGGACGCGGCACTCGCCGATCTCGGCGGGACGGGCGTAGTGGTGGTCCCGTTGCTGCTGTCGGCGGGCTACCACGTCGAGACCGATATACCGACCGTCGTGACGGGCCGTGCGGAGGTGCGGGTGGCCGCTCACCTCGGCCCGGACCCGGCGATCGTCGCCGCCGTCGCTGATCGGTTGGCCGAGGCGGGCGGGCCGGGCGCCACTACGTTTCTGGCCGCGATCGGGTCGACTCGGGGCACGGCTCGGGCGGAAGTGGCGACCGCGGCGCGACTCCTGGCGGTCCAGCTCGGACGTCCGGTCGAGGTGCTTCCGCTCGGGCCGGACCTGGCGTCGGCGCTGGCGAGACGGAACGGCCCGCTCGCCGTGGCCGTGTACCTGCTCGCCGAAGGCGGATTCCTCGACACCCTGCGCTCGTCTGTCGGTGAAGCCGGTGTGGTGGCCGCACCGATCGGCGTGCATCCCGAGCTGGTCTCGCTGGTGTGGTCGCGCTACGACGCCGCATTGCGTTGAACCACTGCGCCGGCGCTGACGTCGTGAGTCGCATGAAGGTGCGTGCAGTATTCGGTCCGGTCGCGGTACTGGCACTGGTCGCGGGCTGTTCGAGCAGCGGCGCGGGCTACGGCGGAGGCGGAGGCACATCCGCGTCGTCCACGTCGTCCACGCCGAAGGCTGCCGCCGTCAGCATTTCGGTGAAGGGCGGTTCGCTGGTGGGCGCGGGCGGCAGGTCGCTCTACGTCAACAGCGCCGACACGACGTCGCACGTCATCTGCACCGGCACCTGTCTGAAGGAGTGGCCGCCTGTGGCGGGCAAGCCCTCCGCCGGGGCAGGGGTCGACGCGGCGAAGCTCGGCTCGTTCACCCGTCTGGATGGAGCCGTTCAGGCGACCTACGGCGGGCACCCCCTGTACGAGTTCGCCAAGGACTCTGCGCCCGGCGACGCGAAGGGCGACGGCGTGACCGACGAGGGTGGGACGTGGGGGCTCGCGGGCGCGACGGCGGGCCGCTCAAGCCCGGCGCCGTCCTCGTCCGGCGGCGGCTATGGGGGCGGCGGGTACTGAACCCAGACGACCCGGTTCAGGCGCTAAACTACGCCGCGTCCGGGTCCAGTCGGGCGCGGCAGCGGCCAGGTAGCTCAGCTGGTACGAGCGACCGCCTGAAAAGCGGTAGGTCGGCGGTTCGCCCCCGCCCCTGGCCACCACCGACGTTCCGGTTCCCGAACCGTCACCGATCCGCGGAGCGTCCCTCTCCCCGACGCGTCCGTCTGCCGCCCCGCCTGTCGCGCCACGCGTCGCCGGGCCAGGATGGGGCGATGACCGCCGACGACACCCGCGACGGCGTCGACCTGACGCACCTCGATCAGCCGCTGTCCGACACCACCGACGTCACCAAGCGCGAGCTCGTCGACTA
>JALZAI010000199.1 GCA_030948475.1 Actinomycetota bacterium | reverse complement strand
GTCGTGCTGTACGCCGGCACCCGCGGCTACCTCGACAGCGTGCCGGTCGCCGATGTGAAGCGCTTCGAAGGCGACCTGCTCGACTGGTTCCGAGCCCGCCACGACGACCTGTTGAGCACCATCCGATCCTCCGGCAACCTCGCCGAGGACGACCTGAAAGCGGCGCTGCAGACCTTCAGCGACGACTTCATGCCGTCCGAGACCGTGGCCGAGTAGGTCGCAGAACCATGGCCGGTGGTCAAGAGCGGGTGCTGCGTCGACGGATCAAGTCCGTCCAGTCGACGCGCAAGATCACCAAGGCGATGGAGCTCATCGCCGCGTCGCGCATCGCCAAGGCGCAGGCGCGGATCAAGGCGGCCAGTCCGTACTCTGAGGAGCTCACCCGAGCGCTCGCAGCCGTGCTTCAGGACGACTCGCTGCGGCACCCGATGCTCACCGGCGTGGACGAGCGGCGCCGCACCGGCATCGTGCTCATTACCAGCGACCGGGGCCTGGCCGGCGGCTACAACGCGAACGCGATCCGCACCGCGAACCAGCTGGCGAGCCGCCTGGAAGGTGACGGCCGTGAGGTCGTCCGGTACATCATCGGTCGCAAGGGCGCGACGTACTACAACTTCCGGCGTATCGAGCTGGCCGGCACCTGGACCGGGTTCTCCGAGCAGCCGAGCTTCAGCGACATCCGCGATCTGACCGAGCAGCTCGAGATCGCGTTGTCCGCGACCTCGGAGAACGACACCGAGGACGTGAAAGGGCTCGACGAGCTCTACATCGTCTACACGAAGTTCAAGAACTCGGTGTCCCAGGTCCCGGTCGCCGAGCAGCTCTCGCCGGTAAAGGACGCGACCGACATCACGGACGCGGAGGAGGGCGACGACTCCGAGGACGCGGACACCCACGAGCAGGTCTCCTACGAGTTCGAGCCCGAGCCCGATGAGCTGATCGCCTCATTGCTGCCGCGCTACATCAGCGCGCGCATCTTCTCCGCGCTGCTGGAGTCGGCCGCCTCGGAGTCCGCGGCCCGGCGGCGGGCGATGAAGTCCGCGAGCGACAACGCCGAAGAACTCATCCGTACCTACACCCGGCTGGCCAACCAGGCTCGCCAGGCCGAGATCACCCAGGAGATCAGCGAGATCGTCGGCGGTGCCGACGCCCTCGCCTCAGCAGGGAGCGACGAATGACGACACTCACCAAGAGCGACACCGGCAAGGACGAGGCCGGCACCAGCTCCGGGCGCGTCGTCCGCGTCATCGGCCCCGTGGTCGACGTGGAGTTTGGCCGCAACGCCATCCCGGCGCTGTACAACGCGCTGACGACCGAGATCGAACTGGGCGAACTGTCCAAGACGCTCACCCTCGAGGTTTCGCAGCACATCGGCGACGACATGATCCGGGCGATCGCCTTGCAGCCGACCGACGGCCTGGTCCGCGGCGCCGAGGTCACCGACACCGGCTCGCCGATCACCGTCCCGGTCGGCGACGTCACCTTGGGCCACGTGTTCAACGCCCTCGGCGTCCCCCTCGACGTCGAGGAGAAGGAACTCGACATCCAGCAGCGCTGGTCCATCCACCGCGAACCGCCGCCCTTCGACGAGCTCGAGAGCAAGACCGAGATGTTCCCGACCGGCATCAAGGTGCTCGACCTGCTCACGCCCTACGTGGTCGGCGGCAAGATCGGATTGTTCGGCGGCGCAGGTGTCGGCAAGACGGTGCTCATCCAGGAGATGATCTACCGGGTGGCCGAGAACTTCGGCGGCGTTTCGGTGTTCGCCGGTGTGGGTGAGCGCACCCGCGAGGGCAACGACCTGATCACCGAGATGACCGAGTCCGGCGTCATCGAGAAGACCGCGCTGGTCTTCGGCCAGATGGATGAGCCGCCGGGCACCCGGCTGCGGGTCGCCCTGTCGGCGCTGACCATGGCCGAGTACTTCCGCGACGTCCAGAAGCTGGACGTGCTGCTGTTCATCGACAACATCTTCCGATTCACTCAGGCCGGCTCGGAGGTGTCCACCCTGCTCGGCCGGATGCCGTCGGCCGTCGGGTACCAGCCGACGCTTGCCGACGAGATGGGCCAGCTGCAGGAGCGCATCACATCCACACGAGGTCACTCGATCACGTCCATGCAGGCGATCTACGTGCCCGCCGACGACATCACCGACCCGGCACCGCACACCGTGTTCGCGCACCTGGATGCGACTACGACGCTCAGCCGTCCGATCTCGGAGAAGGGCATCTACCCCGCGGTGGACCCGTTGGACTCCACGTCGCGGATCCTCGCTGCCGAGTACATCGGCCAGGAGCACTACGACGTGGCCCAGCGCACCAAGGAGATCTTGCAGCGCTACAAGGAGCTCCAGGACATCATCGCCATCCTCGGGATCGACGAGCTCTCCGAGGAGGACAAGATCATCGTGGGACGCGCGCGGCGGATCGAGCGCTTCCTGTCGCAGAACACGTTCGTCGCCGAGCAGTTCACCGGCATCCCCGGCTCGTTCGTCCCGGTCGAGGAGACTGTGGAATCGTTCAAGCGGCTGTGCGCCGGTGACTTCGACGAGTACCCGGAGCAGGCGTTCTTCATGTGCGGCGGCATCGAGGATCTCGAGCGCAAGGTGCACGAGCTCAAGGACGCCGAGTAACCCCGTGGCTAGCACGATGGAAGTGCGGCTGGTCTCGGTCGAGCGGGCGATCTGGGAGGGCGAGGCCACCGCGGTGTTCGCGCGTACCCCGGAGGGCGAGCTGGGCATCCTGCCGCGACACGTGCCGCTGCTGGCCGCGCTCGAGCCGGGCTGGGTGGTCCGGATCGATCGGGAAGGCGAGGACGCGCTGCGGGTGGCTGCGCACGGGGGGTTCCTGTCGGTGCGCAAGGACGGGGTCTCGGTGCTCGCCGAGATGGCCGAGGAAGCCGGCGATATCGACGTCTCGCGGGCCAGGGCTGCGCTCGACCGCACGGCGAACGACGAGAGCCCGGAGGCCGTCGCCGCGCACAACCGCGCACTCGCGCGGCTTCGCGCGGCGGGCGAATCAGTCTGATCCGGTAGCTGGTTCGGAGCTGGCGTCGTGCACCTCATCGACGTGCTCGTGCTGTGCCTCGCTGCTCTGGTCCTGGTCGCGGTCGCGCTCGTCCTGGCGCGGCAACGCTTCATGCTGCGAGCGCCGGGCACCGTCCCGCTCGCGATTCGCGCTCGCAACGCCCGCTGGCAGTACGGCGTGGGGCGCTACTCGGGCGCTGAGCTGCGCTGGTACCGCTCATTGGGCCTGGGGACGCGTCCTAGCCGCGTGCTGGAGCGCGCGCAGCTCTCGATCCTCAACCGGCGTCCTCCGCTCGATTCGGAGTCGTCGGCGCTGCCGTCCAGCGCGGTGATCGTCGAGTGCCGCGCCGGCGACGGTGACGTGCTGCTCGCGCTCGGCGCGGGGGCTTACACCGGGTTCGTGTCCTGGCTCGAGGCGTCCGCCCCGATCGCATGATGCTCGTCGTCGACGCGGCGACGTCGTCGACGACTCAGGTGACCAGCCAGAGCAGCGAGACGAAGCCGAAGCCGACCACCGAGATCAGCGTCTCCATGACTGACCAGGTCTTGAAGGTGTCACCGACGGAGAGCTTGAAGCTCTGACTGACCAGCCAGAAGCCCGCATCGTTGACGTGCGAGAGGAACAGCGAACCGCAGCCGACGGCCAGCGCGAGCAACGCCAGATGGTTCGAGGGCAGCCCGTGGGCCAGCGGGGCGACGATCCCCGCGGCCGTCGTGGTCGCCACGGTCGCCGACCCGGTGGCCAGCCGGATAGCCACGGCCAGCAGCCACCCGACGAGCAGCACCGACAGACCGGCGTTGTTGACCGCTTTCGCGATCGAGTCACCGACGCCGGCGCCGATCAGCGTCTGCTTGAATCCGCCGCCAGCACCAACGATGAGAATGATCGCCGCGATCGGACCGAGACTCGCGCCGATCCGGTCCGCGATCGCCTTGCCGTCGAAGCCGACCGCGTACCCGAACGTCACCATCGCCAGCAGCACGGCCAGGAAGAGTGCGACCAGCGGCTCGCCGATGAAGTCGAGGAATACGCGTGCCTTGTTCTTCTCCTCGGTGTCCCACACGATGTCGGCCAACGCCTTCAGCAGCATCAGCACGACGGGGAACAAGATGGTCGCGAGGGTGACAGCGAAGGACGGCGGGCGCTTGACCTCGTCCGAGGCAGCCCGCTCACTCGTGGTGTCGACGCCCCCGGCCAACGCCGGTGCGGTTACCGGGACCCAGCGCGATGCCACCAGCGAGAAAAGCGGCCCGCAGATGGCGACTGTCGGGAGGGCGACCAGGATGCCGAACGCGAGTGTCACGCCGAGTTTGGCGTTGAGGAAGCCGATCGCGATCAGCGGACCGGGGTGCGGCGGAATCAACCCGTGCAGCACCGATAGCCCGGCGAGAGCGGGGATGGCGACGCGCATCAGCGGCAGTTCGGACCGCTTCGTGACCAGGACGATCACCGGGAGCAGCAGCACGAGGCCGATCTCGAAGAACATCGGCAGTCCGATGATCACTGCGACGAGCGCGATCGACCACGGCACCAGGCGCGGCCCGGAGCGGTTCACCAGCGTGTCCACGACGCGGTCGGCTCCACCGGACTCGGCCAGCAGCTTGCCGAGCATCGCGCCGAGCGCGATGAGCAGGCCGACCTCCATCAGGGTCGCCCCGACGCCCATCTCAAAATTCTTGATCACGTCCAGGACGCCAACCCCGGCCACGATTCCGGTGAGCGCCGAGCCGAGAACGAGCGCCAGGAACGGATGCACCTTCAGCGTCGTGATCAGGACGATGATCAGCGCTATACCGAGGACGGCCGCCACCATCAACCTGGTGTCGTGCGTGTTCCAGCTGCTCGAGCCGGCGGCGAGCAATGTGGTCGCGGTCACCCGAGGCCTCCTACTCCGGAGCAGGTATGAGACTGAGCATTTCCACGATTTGGCCGGCTTGAACCGCTGCGGCCGGCCCGATGTCGATCCGGACGGCCCGCTCGTCCGGCCCGGGACGTTCCAGATCGGCGAACTGGGAGTCGAGCAGGACGCTCGGCATGTAATGACCGTGCCGGACGGCTAGGCGCGCGGCGATCTGCTCCTTCGTGCCGTCCAGGAACACGAACACGACATGCTCGCCGCGCAGCACGTCACGGTAGCTCCTCTTCAGTGCCGAGCAGGTGATGATGCCGGGACGTCCGCGGTCGGTCCGTTCGCGAATCCAGGCGGCGACCCGGTCGAGCCAGGGCAAGCGGTCCTCGTCGGTGAGCGGGTGGCCGGCTGCCATCTTGGCCACATTCTCGGGCGGGTGCAGGTCGTCACCCTCGCCGAAGTCCCAGCCGAGCTGACCGGCCAGGACGCCTGCGACCGTGGACTTGCCACAGCCGGACACGCCCATCAGCACCAGCGCCGGTTGCGTCACGTCCGAGTCTCCCGCCGCACCGTGCCGAGTGGCGAGTCAACCCGCGAGTGGCGAGGTATAGGTCGCCACTCGCCACGGAGGTCGCCACTCGCGAGTTCGGACGGACGCAGTCGGCTCACCGGTCCCCGCCGGGGTGCCAGAGCACGTCCCCGTCCGGGTTGGCGACGCGGGACAGGATGAAGAGCAGATCCGAGAGCCGGTTGAGGTAGAGCAGCGCCTGCCGGTTCGTGCCGTCCGGATCGGCCTCGTAGAGCGCCCAGGCGCTCCGCTCGGCCCGACGCGACATCGTGCGCGCCTGGTGCAGCAGGGCCGCTGCGGGCGTCCCGCCGGGCAGGATGAAGCTGTTCAGCTTCGGCAGCTCCGCGTTGAACTCGTCGCACCACCCTTCCAGCCGAGTCACATAGACCGCCTCGACCCGCAACGGCGGATACTTGGGGTTCAGCCGGACTGGGGTACACAGGTCCGCGCCCACGTCGAACAGATCGTTCTGGATCGTCCTGAGCACGCCGGCGATACGCTCCGGCAGCGCGCCCAGCGCCAGCGCGACGCCCAGTGCTGCGTTGGTCTCGTCGCAATCGGCGTACGCGCCGACCCGCGGGTCGGTCTTGCGGACGCGCGACATGTCGCCGAGGGCGGTCGTGCCGTCGTCTCCGGTCCTGGTGTAGATGCGGGTGAGATGTACGGCCACACGTGGACGATAGCCTTTTACGCGTGCAGGTTCTGCGGGTGACGGGCGGTGCGCGGCTGGCCGGCGAGGTATCCGTGGTCGGAGCCAAGAACAGCGTCCTCAAGCTCATGGCGGCGGCGCTGTTGGCGCCGGGACAGACCACGCTGGGCAATCTTCCGGCCATCTCCGACGTCGGGATCATGCACGAGCTGCTCGAGCGGCTGGGCTGCGAGGTCAGCGAGACCCTGCAGGGGCGCACCGACCGGGTCCGGATCACGGTGCCGGACGCGCCGCTGTGCGAGGCGCCCTACCAGCTGGTGCGCAAGATCCGCGGCTCGATCTGCGTGCTGGGACCGCTGCTGGCCCGGACCGGACGGGCCAAGGTGGCTCTCCCCGGCGGTGATGCCATCGGATCTCGGCCGCTGGACATGCACATGGCCGGCCTGGAGCGACTGGGCGCCGAGATCCACGTCGAGCACGGCTTCATCGTGGCCGAGGCCCGCGAGCTGCGCGGCGCGTCCATCTGGCTCGACTTCCCCAGCGTCGGCGCCACCGAGAACATCATGACGGCGGCGGTGCTCGCCAAGGGCACTACGGTCATCGACAACGCGGCACGCGAGCCGGAGATCGTCGACCTGTGCCGGATGCTGATATCGATGGGCGCCCAGATCGAGGGCATCGGCTCGTCCACGATCGAGATCACCGGCGCCGAGCAACTGCACCCGACGACGCACGATGCGGTTGCCGACCGGATCGTCGCAGGGACCTGGGCGATAGCGGCCGCCGCCACTCGTGGCGACGTGACCGTGCGCGGGGTGAACCCCGGACATCTGGAGATCGCGCTGGACAAGCTGGTCCGCTCCGGCGCCGAGGTGCAGGTGCGTACCGACGGGTTCCGCATCGCGATGGCCGAGCGGCCGCGCAGCTTCGATGTGGTGACCCTTCCGTACCCCGGGCTGGCGACCGACCTGCAGCCGCAGGCGATCGCGCTGCTGTCGATCGCCGACGGTACCTCGATGATCACCGAGAACCTGTTCGAGGCGCGCTTCATGTTCTGCGACGAGATCGCGCGGATGGGCGCGGACGTACGCACGGACGGCCACCACGCAGTTGTCCGCGGCAAGGACCGGCTGTCCGGGGCGCCGGTGCGGGCCACTGACATCCGCGCCGGGGTCGCGCTGCTTATCGCGGGCCTGGTAGCCGAGGGTGTCACCGAGGTCGCTGAGGTACACCACATCGACCGCGGCTATGTCCGCATCGAGGAGCAGTTGCGCGCGCTGGGTGCGGACGTCGAGCGCACCGAAGCTGAGCTGCGCTAGGACTGTTTGCACCCGAGTTCGTTGCTACCGGACCTCCGGTTGGCACGAACTCGGATGCAAACCGACAGGCTCATCCGTCGAGGATGCGCCGCGCCTGGTCGGCGTCGCCGTGGAAGACCAGCACGTCCACGTCTCCGTCGCTGCGGCGCGAGGCGGACGAGCGGATGCCCATCTCGCCGAGCTGCGCGCGCCGTGCCTGCGCGTCGCGACGCGCGACCGTTGCGATGACGGTCAGCAGGCCGAGTTCGTGCGCGTCGGTCGCGTCGACCGGTCGGGCTGCGGGCCGCTTGCGGGACGGTTTGAACACCCACCGCATGACGACCGCGAGCCCGCCTACCACAACGAGGGCGATGACCTCCGCGGATCCGTCGGCGGGAAGCACCCCTCCATCATCCGCCCGCGGCGGCCAGGCGGTGCGCACGAATGTCGCTACCCCATTTGACCAGCGACAGCGCGACGAAATAGATGCTGCCGGCGATGAGCAGCGGTCGGGCGGCCCACGGGTGCTCGGGATAGGTGAGCGTCCCCAGAACCATGCCGCCGACCCAAACCACCGTGAAAACGATCGTGAAGGGACGCAGGAACTTCGCCCGTGCGAGGTGCGGGAACGGCATGTTGGTCAGCGACAGCGCCGACAGGACGAGGGTGATGATCGCACCGACGATCGTGCGCGCCTCCATCAGGAACATGACCGGTACGACGAGGTTCCACGCGGCCGGGAAGCCGCGGAACCAGTAGTCCTCGCTCATCATGTCGCGGCGCGCGAACCAGATAGCCGAGGTGAACACGAGCACGCACAGCACCGCGATGCCGAAGTTGTTCTGCGGCACGACCCGGAACTCGTACATGAAGCAGGCCGGGACGATCACGCAGGTGACGTAGTCGATGATCAGGTCGAGGGTGAACCCGTCGATGTTGGGCACCCGCTTCTGCACCTCGAGCGCCCGCGCGATCGGCCCGTCCACGCCGTCGATGAGCAACGTCACCAGCAGCCAGAGGATCGCGTAGTCGGGGTGATAGGTGAGTACGTCGCGCAGCGCGAGCATGGCGGCGACGATGCCGAGCGCGGTGAACCCGTGCACCGCCCAGGCGCTGGTGCGCTCGCGGCGGGTCGCGGGCGAGGTGACCGGTGTGGCCCCTCCCGCCTTCGGCCCGGTCGACGAAGCCCCGAGTGAACTCATCTGCGCAGGGTATGCGCCGCGAGCGGCTGCAGCGATACGCGCCACAGCGCAACCGCGTTATTACCGGTCTGAAATACACTCGGCCGAGCGCTGGAGGCACCGAATGCCGTTCCCGACGGACGAGCACCACGACAAGCCGTGGCTGATGCGCACCTACGCGGGCCATTCCTCCCCGGTGGAGTCCAATGCCCTCTTCCGGCGCAATCTCGGCAAGGGCCAGACCGGTCTCTCGGTTGCGTTCGATCTGCCCACCCAGACCGGCTACGACCCGGACGCCGAGCTGGCACGCGGCGAGGTCGGCAAGGTCGGGGTCCCGGTCTCGCATATCGGCGACGTCCGGGCCCTGTTCGACGGCATCCCGATGGAACAGATGAACACCTCGATGACGATCAATGCTCCGGCGATGTACCTGCTGGCGCTTTATCTCAGCGTCGCCGAGGAGCACGGCGCCGACTTCACCGCGCTGTCGGGGACCACGCAGAACGACATCATCAAGGAGTATCTGTCGCGGGGAACCTATATCTTCCCGCCCGCGCCCTCGCTGCGCCTGATCACGGACCTGATCGCCTACACCGTCGCGCACGTGCCGCGCTGGAATCCGATCAACGTGTGCAGCTACCACCTGCAGGAGGCCGGGGCGACGCCGGTGCAGGAGGTCGCGTTCGCACTCTGCACGGCCATCGCCGTCCTCGACTCGGTGCGCGATTCGGGCCAGGTGCCCGAGACGGAGTTCGGCGAGGTCGTCGCGCGCATCTCGTTCTTCGTCAATGCGGGCGTGCGCTTCGTCGAGGAGATGTGCAAGATGCGGGCCTTCCGCGAGCTGTGGGACGAGATCACGCTCGAGCGCTTCGGTGTGGGCGACCCGAAGCAGCGGCGCTTGCGCTACGGCGTTCAGGTCAACTCGCTGGGCTTGACCGAGGCGCAGCCGGAGAACAACGTCTACCGCATCCTGCTCGAGATGCTCGCGGTGACGATGTCGAAGGACGCCCGGGCCCGCGCGGTTCAGCTGCCGGCGTGGAACGAGGCGCTCGGCCTGCCGCGGGCCTGGGACCAGCAGTGGTCGCTGCGGATGCAGCAGGTGCTCGCGGACGAGTCCGATCTGCTCGAGTACGACGACCTGTTCGTGGGCTCGACCGTGGTCGCCGCCAAGGTCGCCGAGATCAAAGCAGGTGCCCGGGCGGAGATCGATCAGATCCTCGAGCTGGGTGGAGCCGTCGCTGCGGTCGAGTCCGGCTACCTGAAGTCGGCGCTGGTGTCCTCGCTCGCCCGCCACCGCCGCCGGATCGAGTCAGGGGAAGCCGTCGTCGTCGGGGTCAACAAGTACATCGAGACCGAGCCCAATCCGCTGGCCGGCGGGACGGACGGCGCCATCCTCAGTGTCGACCCGGCGGTCGAGGAGGCAGCCAAGACGGCGATCAGGAAGTGGCGCGCCGACCGCGATCCGGACGACGTCGACAACGCTCTCGACGCGCTGCGCGATGCCGCGAAGACCGACGAGAACTTGATGCCGGCCTCGCTGGCCTGCGCCAAGGTCGGCGTCACCGTGGGGGAGTGGGCCGGCGTGCTGCGCGACGTGTTCGGCGAGTACCGCCCGCCGACCGGGGTGGCGGGCGCGTCCGGCGGCGGCGGATCGCTCGGTGATGTACCGCAGCGGGTACGTGCCCTGGGCGAGCAGCTGGGCCGTCCGCTGAAGTTGCTCGTGGGCAAGCCCGGCCTGGACGGGCACTCCAACGGCGCCGAGCAGATCGCCTTGCGAGCGCGCGACGCCGGCTTCGAGGTCGTCTACGCCGGCATCCGGCTCACGCCGGCGCAGCTCGTCTCGGCCGCCGTGGAGGAGGACGTCGACGTCGTAGGGTTGTCGGTGCTCTCCGGCTCGCACCTGTCCGCGGTACCGGACGTGATCGACGGCCTGCACGCCGCCGGTCTGGACGACGTACCGGTCGTGGTCGGTGGCGTCATCCCCGCGGCTGATGCGGCGCAGCTTCGCTCCCGCGGGGTCGCGCGCGTGTTCACCTCGAAGGACTTCGAACTGACCGACGTCCTCGGCCAGATCGTCGACGCCATCGAGGACGCACGCGGCTGAGGCGTCTCAGGGGTTGAAGGTGTCGGGATCTGGACCGGTGCGCTCGTCGCGGTTCAGCTCGCTGACCGAGGCGATGTCGTCCGAGTCGAGTTCGAAGTCGAACACGTCGATGTTGTCGCGGATGCGCTGCGGCGTCACCGACTTCGGAATCACCACATTGCCGATGTCGAGGTGCCAGCGGATCACGACCTGCGCGGGCGACTTGCCGTACTTCTCGGCCAGCGCCGTGATAACCGGGTCCGTGAGCAGGTCGCCACCCTTGGCGATCGGCGACCACGCCTCGGTGGCGATGGTGTGTTTGTCGTCGTACTCGCGCACCGGCTGCTGGCTCAGGTATGGGTGCAGCTCGACCTGGTTGAGCGCGGGCGTGACACCGGTCTCGTCGATGAGCCGGTCCAGATGGGACGGCTGGAAGTTCGAGACGCCGGCGGAGCGGATCACCCCGTCCTGCTGCAGTTTGACGAGCGCCTTCCAGGTATCGACGTAGCGGTCCTTGGCCGGAAGCGGCCAGTGGATGAGGTAGAGGTCGACGTAGTCCAGGCCGAGCGTCTGCCGACTTTCCTCGAACGCCCGCAACGCCTCGTCATAGCCATGCGCGTCGTTGTTGAGCTTGGTGGTGACGAAGATCTCTTCGCGCGCCAGCCCGGAGGCCGCGATCGCCGCCGCGACGCCCTTCTCGTTGCCGTACATAGCGGCGGTGTCGATCGAGCGATAGCCCGACTCGAATGCCGCAGTGACGGCGGCGCGGGTCTCGTCCAGCGGGACCTGGAAAACCCCGAAACCGAGCTGCGGCATGGTGGCGCCGGTGTTGAGCGTGACGGTTGGCTGGTCAGCCATGAATGCGTACCTCCATAGGGTGGACTCAAACTGCTTGGTACCCAGGCGGGGCTGACCGCAATCGTGACGCCGGTAACCTGCGCTGGTGCGCCTCGTGATCGCCCGGTGCAGTGTCGACTACGTCGGCCGGCTGACCGCGCACCTTCCGCCTGCCACCCGGCTGCTGCTCGTCAAGGCCGACGGGTCGGTGCTCGTGCACGCCGACGGAGGCTCGTACAAGCCGCTGAACTGGATGAGTCCGCCGTGCACCCTGGTCGAGCGCGAGGGCGTGTGGACCGTGTCCAATAAGGCAGGCGAGCGGCTCGTGATCACGATACACGCGATCGAGCACGACTCGTCCCACACACTCGGCGTCGATCCCGGACTCGTGAAGGACGGCGTCGAGGCGCACCTGCAGAGGCTGCTCGCCGAGCAGATCGGCACGCTCGGCTCGGGGTACCGGCTGGTCAGGCGGGAGTACCCGACCGCGATCGGGCCGGTCGACATCATGGCGCGCGATCCGCAGGGTGTGGCGGTGGCTGTCGAGATCAAGCGACGCGGTGAGATCGACGGCGTCGAGCAGCTGACTCGCTATCTCGACCTGCTCAACCGTGATCCGCGCCTCGCGCCGGTGCGTGGGGTGTTTGCCGCGCAGGAGATCAAGCCGCAGGCGCGCACGCTCGCCGAGGACCGCGGCATCACCTGCCTGGTACTCGACTACGACGCTCTTCGCGGCCTGGACGACCCGTCCCAGCGGCTGTTCTGAGTCGTAACTAGAGTTCGGCAACATGCAGGAGGACAGCTAAGTGTCTCGCGAGTTCCAGCACGTCGGCGTAGTCGGGCTGGGCACGATGGGGGCCGGCATCGTGGAGGTCTTCGCGCGCAACGGCCTCGCGGTCGTCGCAATCGACGTCGACGACGCCGCCCTCGAACGCGGGCGCGGTCATGTCGAGGGGTCCACCGGACGCGCCGTCGCGCGCGGCAAGCTCACCAAGGCCGCACAGCTCGAACTGGTCGGACGCATCACGTACACGACCGATCTGACGGCGCTGGCCGATGCGGACCTCGTCGTCGAGGCCGTGCCGGAACAACTCGCGCTCAAGCGCTCCGTCTTCGCCAAGCTCGACGAAATCTGCAAGCCGGACGCGATCCTGGCCACGAACACCTCGTCGCTGTCGGTCACCGAGATCGCGGTCAGCACGTCGCGTCCCGGCAAGGTCGTGGGGTTGCATTTCTTCAATCCGGCACCGGTGATGAAGCTGGTCGAAGTGATCCGCAGCGTCATCACCGAGCCGGACGTGATCGATGATGTCGAGGCGTTCGCACAGAAGCTCGGCAAGATCGATGTGACCGTCGGTGACCGCGCGGGTTTCATCGCGAATGCCCTGCTGTTCGGCTACCTCAATCATGCGGTGGCCCTGTACGAGTCGCGCTACGCCAGCCGCGAGGACATCGACGCTGCGATGAAACTCGGCTGCGGGCTGCCGATGGGACCGCTGGCGCTCTGCGACCTGATCGGACTGGACACGGCGTACGAGATCCTCGACACGATGTATAAGCAGGGCCGCGACCGGCTGCACGCGCCGAGCCCGATCTTCAAGCAGATGATCACGGCAGGATTTCTCGGCCGTAAGGTCGGGCGCGGCTTCTACACCTACGACGCGCCAGGCTCGCCGAACGTTGTGACGGACGCATCGACGCCGTCCGTGGACGCGCCGTTTGCCGGTGCACGCGAGGTGACCAAGGTCGGCGTGGTGGGGTCGGGAGCGATGGCGACCGGGATCATCGAGGTGTTTGCGAAGGCCGGCTACGAGGTGTTGTTCGTGGCGCGCAGCGCCGAGAAGGCCGCGCACGCAACCGCGGCGATCGAGCGTTCGCTGGAGAAAGCGGTGCAGCGCGGCAAGCTGGACTCGGCATCCCGCGACTCCGCGCTGCGGCGCGTGACGGGGACTACGACGTTGGACGACCTCGGCGACGTCCAGCTCGTGGTCGAGGCCGTCGTCGAGGAGCTCGCGGTGAAGCAGGCACTGTTCTCCAACCTGGACGACATCTGTGCGCCGGGTACCGTGTTCGCCACCAACACGTCCTCACTGCCGGTGATTGAATGCGCCTCGGCGACATCTCGTCCGTCCGAGGTGGTCGGTATGCATTTCTTCAACCCAGTCGCGATCATGCAGCTGGTCGAGATCGTCACGACAGTGTCGACGGCAACGGACGTCGAGGCGACCGTGCTGGCGGTCGCCACCCGGCTCGGCAAGCGTCCGGTGCGTTGCGGCGACCGCGCCGGCTTCATCGTCAACACACTGCTGTTCCCGTACCTCAACGACGCGATCAAGATGCTCGAGGCGAACTACGCCAGCGCCGAGGACATCGACTCGGCGATGAAGGTCGGCTGCGGTTACCCCATGGGCCCGTTCGAAGTGCTTGACATCGTCGGCAATGATGTGTCGCTCGCCATCGAGCGCGAGTTGTACTTGGAGTTCCGCGAGCCCGGTTTCGCCCCTGCCCCGCTGCTGGAGCATCTGGTGACCGCGGGTCGACTCGGCCGCAAGACCGGCAAGGGGTTTCGCGACTACACCTGATCACGCAGTTCGATTGCTTCAGACATAGGTGTTCCAGGTCGCGGCACCCGCGCCGGGGACGGCGATTGCACCGACGTCCTGGCCATCGAGCTTGGCGATCACGAAGCGGGCGGGCGCTTCGGGTGGCATGGCGTCCTGGAACGTCCACCCTAGCCGCGGTAGACAGGGCTACGGGAGTAGCCGGCTTCCGTGCTCTTCGTATATCGCCTGCATCGCCTCGGGATCCGGTGGCCCGAACGCCGGGAGCGCCGCCCCGACGACTCGGATGAACGCCAGGCCAATGACCGGTGGGGACCATAGGCCGAGCACTCGCGCCGGCTCGTCGAACGGGTTACTGAAGAAGTGTCGGGTACCACGAAGCGCAGTCAGCAGCGAGCCGGCAGGCGCCTCGGCAGGATCGTCGTAGTCCACGCCGGCGAGGATGACGCCGGAGATGACATAGATCGATTCATCGAAGGTGTCGTGAGCGTGCGGGATCGGTCCACGAAAGCCGGCCGGAAGGTTCATCTCGGCCGCTGAGAACGGTCCGCTGCCGTCATCGCCCGCCAACACGTGCAGCGACGTACCCGCGTAGTCGAAGGTGGGCCCTTCGCCAGGAGGAAGCAAACCCGACGCCATGCCGCAGGCTACCGCCCCTTGTCTTGTTCCGGCTCGCGAAGCAGAACTAGCTACCGCTTCGGGCCGGATCGTCGGATGCCTCGAGCAACGGCGAGTGGGCCAGCACCAGAACCCCCAGCCCGACGGCGCTCGCGCCGAGGGTGGCCGGCACCAGCCACAGTCCGGTTCGGGTGGACTCGTTGAACACGAGGACACCCCACAGGATCGAGACGAGCGGATCCATCAGGGTGAACCCGGGTTGGGCGGCCAGCAGCGGGCCGTTGTGCAACGCCCATTGCACGAGGATCAATCCCAGGATGCCGAAGGAGATGGCGACGTAGGTCTGCCAGGTGGTCACGACTCCGAACAGACCGCGCGTGTCGCCCTGGGCGATCGTCTCTTTGATCAGCGTCGCGGTGAGCCCGAAGCTGGTGCCGGCCGCGGCGCCCAAGCACGACGTGCGCCAGATCGCGCCGCCGCGGCCGGCCACGATCACCAAGGCGAGGATCGTCGCGGCGGTCCCACCGCCGGCTGCGGCGTACGTCACGTGCGAGACGCCAGTTTCATCACCCGGGCCGGGATTGAGGATCGCCACCAACGCGATCATGCCGGCCGTCATGGTCAGGATCCCGGTCCACTCGGATCGTCCCAGTCGGGTTCGGAACACGCGCGATGCAACGAGCAGTGTCAGCGGGACTTCGAGCGTGATGATCGGCTCGACCGCGGAGAGCTGCCCCAAGCCGAGCGCGATGGCCTGCAGCACGAACGACGCGACCAGTCCACCGAAGCCAATCAGCCAGGTCGGCTGGCGCACCAGATCGAACAGTAACCGCGCGCCGAAGCCACGACCGGCCGGCTGCTCCAGGCTCGCCTTGCGCTGCATGACGTTCGCCAACGCATTCCCCATCGCGGCAAGCGCCGCGCACAGGAAGCTCAGCAAGTCATTCGTGGTCACAGCTGAGGTCGGCGCGAAGGCCCGACACTAGGCATCCGGCCTACTTCGTTCGACTGCTCTTGATCAGCGACCTGCCGAAGTCCCACATCAGTCCGGAGCCACGGTGGGCGTCGTCCATGACGTCGACGAACGCGTCGACGAATCGATCGACCTCACGTTCTCCGATGATCAGCGGCGGGATCAGCTTGATCACCTCGATATGATCACCGGACACCTGGGTCAGAATGCGGTGGCGGTGGAACAGCGCATGCACCACGGTTTGCGCGAACAGGCCCTTGCGGGCAACCTGCAGCGCTGTCCACGGCCCGCGCAGGTTCCACGAGGACGGGCGGCCGAACTCGATCCCGATCATGAGTCCACGGCCACGGATCTCGTGGAGCATCTCGTAGCGTTGGACGAGTTCGGCAAGGCGCGACTGCAACAGCTCGCCGATCGTGCGGGCGTTGTCCACGAGCTTGTCCTGATCCATCACGTGAAGCGTGGCCAGTCCCGCCGCCATCGCCTGCGCGTTCGAACCGAATGTCGAATCGTGCACCAGGACGCGGTCCATGGACGAATAGACCTTGGCGAAGATCCAGTCCCGTCCGATCGTGGCCCCGATCGGCACGTACCCGCCGGACAGGGCCTTGGCCGTGGCGATGAGATCCGGTTCCACACCGTCGTGCTGGAAGGCGAAGAACTCTCCGGTACGGCCCAGTCCGCACTGCACCTCGTCGACGACCAGCAGGGCTCTGTGTTCTCGCAGCAGCGTTTGGGCCGCCGACAGAAAACCGGGTGGCGACACCGCGACTCCCTTGCCCTGCACCGGTTCGATCACGAATCCGGCGACGTCGCTGCGGCGCAACTCACGCTCGAGTGCAGCCAGGTCCCCGAACGGGATCGCGGTGTCGGGTAGCAGCGGACCGAAACCGTCCCGGAACTCGGCTTCGCCGTTCACTGACAGCGATCCGGCGGTCAGGCCATGGAACGCGTGATCGCAATACACGATGCGCTTGCGGCCGGTTGCGCAGCGAGCGAATTTCAGCGCAGCCTCGACCGCCTCGGTGCCGCTGTTGCCGAAATACACCCGATCGAGGTGGGGGACGTGTGCGAGCAGCGCCTCTGCGAGTGGGCCGGCCAGCGGCGGGGCGTCGAACTGGGTGAGGTCGGCCAGCCCGGCGTCGAGGACGTCGTGCATCGCCTGACGTACCACAGGGTTGTGCCGGCCGAGGGCGAAGACCCCGAAGCCGGCGAGCATGTCCAGGTACTCCTGCCCGTCCGCGTCGTAGAGGTAGGCACCCTCGCCACGCGTGTACATCCGGTCGAAGCCGATGGCATGCAGCATCCTGGGCAGCTGCGGATTCAGGTAGCGGCTGTGCAGCGCGTAGCGGTCGTCGCCCCGCGACCGCAGCAGGTTCCCCAGATCGAAGGACGTGCTGGTCTCTGCTGACATTGGCACCTCACCATGACGCTAGCGACAAAGGTGGTAAATCACAGCCCGACGCATCGGACCACCTCGAAGTCGATTCAACCAGCCCACTTCAAACACCAACCTCTGATATACCGGTGCGGGACATCGCGAGCGATGGTTAGGTTGGCAAACGAAACTGTTTCTACTGAATGGACGAGCAGTGGCCGACGACGATGCGACCGGCACCGGGGCGATCCGCCGGGACGAAGCGGCGCTCCTGGCCCGGATCGCGTCCCGAACAGCTGGCCAGAGCGGAAGCGAGAATTTTCCGGTCGCACTGCGCCTACTGCCCCGCCGGCCGCGCTCTCACCTGGCCCGCCTCTACGGCTTCGCTCGCTTCGTCGACGACGTGGGCGACGTCGCGTCCGGCGACCGGCTCCGCCTGCTGGACGTGATCGATGCGGATGTACGCGCGCTGTGGACGGGCGTGCCGGTACTGGCTCCGGTGGCCGAACTACGCCCCATGATCACGAACTGCGCGATTCCGGTCGAGCCGCTGCTGGATCTCATCGAGGCGAACCGAGTCGACCAGCACACCACGAGCTACGACAGCTTCGATGACCTGCTCCGGTACTGCCAGCTTTCCGCCGCTCCGGTCGGGCGGATCGTGCTCCATATCGCCGGCGCGGCGACGGAGCGCAACATCGCCGAATCGGATTCGGTGTGCGCCGCGCTGCAGGTGCTCGAACACTGCCAGGACGTCGGCGAGGACGCCCGGGCGGGCCGGGTGTACCTTCCCGCGACGGACCTGCGCGCGGCTGGCGTCGCCGAACCGGAGCTACTCGGCACAACGACCGGACCGGGCTTGCGGAGCGTGCTCGCGGTGCAGATCGGTCGGGCACAGGAAATGCTGCAGACCGGACGCCCGCTGGTGCGCCGACTGACCGGATGGGCGAGGTTCGCGGTCGCCGGCTACGTCGCGGGCGGCCTGGCCACTGCCGCCGCCCTACAGCGCTCGAACTTCGACGTGCTGAGCCGCCAGATCCGCCCGTCCCGAGCTCGCACTACTGCATACCTGCCCCGACTCCTGATGCACCAGTGAAGCCGATGGACCCGGTGATCGAGGCGGCCTACCGCGAGTGCGAACGCATCACCCGCGAGCAGGCCCGGAACTTCTCCTGGGGGATCCGGCTGCTGCCCGCGTCGAAGCGCACCGCGCTGTCCGCCGTCTACGCGGTCGCCCGGCGGATCGACGACATCGGCGACGGCAGCCTGGCGACCGATCAGAAGCTCACCTTGCTGGCCGATGCGAGAGCAAGCGCGACCTCACCCGGCGGCCATCCCGACGATCCGGTGCTGCGGGCCCTCGACGACGCCGCTCGTCGGCTGCCGATCCCGCTGGACGCGTTCGGCGAGCTTGTCGACGGCTGCGAGATGGACGTTCGGGGCTCGACCTACGAGGCGCTCGACGACCTGGTCGAGTACTGCCGTTGTGTCGCGGGGTCGATCGGGCGGCTCTCGCTCGGCGTTTTCGGGCCGGAGGTTGCGGGTGCCGAGCTTGCCCGAGCCGCGGAGCTCGCCGACTCGCTCGGAGTCGCACTGCAGTTGACCAACATCCTCCGCGACATCCGCGAAGACCTGGGCAACGCACGGGTGTACCTGCCTAAGCAAGATCTGGCGTTGTTCGGCTGCGAACTGAGCGTCCTGCCGGACGGATCCCTCGACCCGCAGGACGGGGCGCTGGCCGAGGTCATCCGTTTCGAAGCGGCGCGCGCCTGGGGATGGTACGACCGCGGGCTGCGGTTGCTCGACCTTCTCGACCGCCGCAGCGCCGCCTGCTGCGCGGCCATGGCAGGGATCTACCGGGAGCTGCTCGAACGGATCGCGAGCGATCCCAGTCAGGTCATGCGCGGCCGAATGTCCTTGCCCACGCGGGACAAGGTGCGCGTTGCAGGCCGCGCACTCGTCCGGGCAGGTGACCGGCGTGGCTGAGCAACGCTGCGTCGTGATCGGCGGCGGACTTGCCGGCATCGCAGCAGCGCTGCGCCTTGCCGACGCCGGACACGCCGTCACTCTGGTGGAGGGGCGGCGGCGGCTCGGCGGCGCCGCGTTCTCGTTCAGCCGCGGCGCGCTGTCGATCGACAACGGACAGCATGTGTTCCTGCGCTGCTGCGCGGCTTACCGGTGGCTGCTAGCGCGCATCGACGCCACCGGCGACGTGACGCTTCAGCAGCACCTCGACATCCCGGTCCTGCGCGCCGACGGACGCACCGCCCGGTTGCGCAGGCAGCCCGGAGTGCCTGCGCCCCTCCACCTCACGGCAGCACTGGCCCGATACGGGCTGCTCAAGCCGGCTGACCGGTTCCGCGCGGCGCGCGGCGCGCTCGCACTGCGCGGCCTGGACCCCTCCGATGGCCGCCTCGACACGCAGACGCTCGGCGCGTTCCTTCGCCGACACGGCCAGAACGACGCCACCATCGCAGCGCTCTGGGGCATCATCGCGACCGCCACGCTGAACAGGCACCCCGACGCCGCCTCGCTCGCCCTGGCGACAAAGGTCTTCCGCACCGGCCTGCTCGACCGGGCTGACGCGGCGGACGTCGGATATGCGCGCGTCCCGCTCGGGGCGCTGCACTCGGACGCCGCACTACGGGCGCTCGAAACGTCCGGCGTCGAAGTGCTTCTCGGTCATCGGGTCGCGCAGGTCGAACCGGGTGGGCTCGTGCACGCCGACGGGCCGACCGGACCGCGACGCTGGCACGGGGACAAGGTGGTGCTCGCCGTCCCGCACTACACCGCGTTCGCGATGGCACCCGCGCTGCTGCACACCGCTGCCGCACCCGCCCGTGGCCTCGGCGTGACCCCGATCGTCAACGTGCATCTCGTCTATGACCGGCAGGTGACCGATCTGCCGTTCGCCGCTGCGGTCGACTCACCGATCCAATGGTTGTTCGATCGCACCGACACGTCTGGCCTGCGCGACACGCATCCAGCCGGCCAGTATCTCGCTATAACGGTGTCCGCCGCCGATAATCTCATCGACGTGCCCAGCCGTGCCCTGCGCGAACAGTTCGTCGCCGAGCTTGCCCGGCTGCTCCCTGCCGCCAGGCGGGCACACGTCCTCGACGCGTTCGTCACCCGGGAACGCCGCGCCACGTTCCGTCAATCGGCCGGTAGCGCCGCGCTTCGGCCGCGAAACGATGCCGGCCTGCCCGGCACCTGGCTGGCCGGTGCGTGGACGGACACCGGCTGGCCCGACACGATGGAGGGCGCTGTCCGGAGCGGAATCTCGGCGGCCGAGGGTGCCCTGCACGTGTCAGCGAACGACGCGTTTCGGTTCGCGGCATGACCGCGACGCCGCCGCGGGTCCTGGACCGTGGCCGGGAACTCGTCCAGCCGGCCATGCGAGCGGCTATCGAGCGGGTCGACGACGCGCTGCTCCGCCGGATTGCCGGGTATCACCTGGGCTGGCTCGACGTGGACGGCGCGCCCATCGACGTCGGCGGCGGGAAGGCGATTCGGCCTACTCTCGCGGTGCTGTCCGCAGAGGCCGGTGGGGGCACGGCCGGCGACGGAGTGCCCGCCGCGGTCGCCGTCGAACTGGTGCACAACTTCTCGCTGCTACACGACGACATCATGGATCGTGATGTCGAACGACGACACCGCCCGACCGGCTGGGTCGTGTACGGCGAGGGTCAGGCCATCCTGGCGGGCAACGCGATGCTCACCGCCGCGGTCCAGGTGCTGGTCGACTCCGGCCCGGGTGGCCAGCGAGCGCTTCCGTTCCTGCTCGCCGCCGTCCAGCAGCTGATCCGAGGACAGTCCGAGGACCTCGTGCTGGAGGGCCGGCCGGGTGTCGGGCTGCACGAGGTGTTGCACATGGAGGCCGGCAAGACGGCGGCTCTGCTTGCGTGCGCGTCCTCGATCGGCGCGGTGGCCGCGGGCGCGGGCCCGGACGTCGT
>JALZAI010000187.1 GCA_030948475.1 Actinomycetota bacterium | reverse complement strand
GGACAGTTACGATCGTATCGGTCGCGGGGGTTCGGAAACGTAGCGCCGGCGCTTTCCAGCTGAAACGCGGAGGAAACGGGTTTAAGTCCGATATCTCCTCATGTTTCGGTGCGAGACGCATATGAATTGGCCGGGGAGGCCCATGTGGCAATGAGCAGGACTGAGACTAGGCCATCGGAACCACTGATCACGATCGTGTTACCTGCCATCAACGAGGCGCAGAACCTCGAAGTCATCCTCCCCCGGCTCCCCGAGGTCCACGAGATCATCCTGGTGGACGGCCATTCGGTTGACGACACGATCGAGACAGCACAGCGCGTTCGCCCTGATATCAAGGTGGTTCAGCAGACGCGCCGCGGAAAGGGCAATGCCCTCGCATGTGGGTTTGAGTACGCGACGGGCGACATTATCGTGATGTTCGACGCCGATGGTTCGGCTGAACCGCGCGAGATCGACGGGTTTGTGCACGCGCTCACGTCGGGCGCTGACTTCGCCAAGGGCAGCCGATTCTGTGTTGGGGGTGGAAGCGATGACATCACTGCATTCCGTCGGCTTGGAAACTACTTCCTGAATGTGCTGGCGAACACGGTGCTCCATGCTCGCTACACGGATCTTTGTTACGGCTACAACGCATTCTGGACAGACATTCTGGAGCACATCGATCTGCCGTCCACATCGATTTCCGCAATAGACAACACCGCAATGCTCTGGGGCGACGGATTCGAGATCGAAACCATCATCAATTGCAGGATTGCTGCCGCGAACCTGACTGTCGTCGAGGTGCCGAGCCACGAAAAGCTACGCATCCACGGCGTCAGCAACCTCAACGCGGTCACGGACGGCCTCCGGGTGCTTAAGACGATCGGGGCCGAGCGGCAGCGTGCCCAGCGAGTGTTGGCCGAGCGCCGTCACCTCGAAATCGGCGGCCGTGAGCACCTCGTCGCGGTCACCGGCGACGTCGATCCTTACCTCAGCATTGAACTGGCGCGTCGGCCGGAGATCGGTGAGGGCGTCGCGTGATGGGCTAATGCTCGTTCAGCGGGCGCGTCACGCTTCGAGTTCGCGCAGGACCGCCTGAAATGGGGCACGGTGAACGCGATGCACCCGTGCTGGCCGGAGTAGATTGAGCCCTTCTTCAGAAGGGGCGTCGGGGCGGGGGAGGCCAACTGCAGGGGTGCGGTCCAGAGCTTCGGCGACGGAGGACGTGGCGACGGGGTCGTCCGGCCCGGCCGCTTCCGCCATCGCCCGCAGGTGCCCGCATAAGGCAGAGTGTCGCGTTCGTCGGGCGAGCCGAAGAAGCCGACCGCGAGCTCGCTCTCGGCGACGGCGACGGCGACGTCCTCAGCCGTGATCGGCGGAGCGGGGTGCGACGTCCCACGATACTTTGCCGTAGGCCCGCACAAAGTGGCTGACGCGAAGATTCACTGCGTCGTGTGCTGGTAGTTGTGGTCAGGCGGTTTCCTCGAGGGTGACTCGGTAGCCGAGGCTGGCGAGCTGGGCCAGTGCGCGTTGTTTGGTGCGGTCTGGTCGCATGCGGGTGTAGTAGTCGGCGCCGGGGTCGGTGTAGAGCGCACTGTTGGTGCCGAGGTTACAGATCGTGACCAGCATGGTGAGCTCGATCGCGACGAGGGCTTTGACGGTTCGCCGTCGGGCGGCCAGGCGTCGGTATTTGACCGAAAGGTAGGTGTTTTTCCTGTGCGCGTGGCGGCTTGCCGAGCGTTGTTACGGTTCCGTCCTGTGACTGGAGCAACGGATGCACCTCGGGACCTGTCGTCGTTGGTCGTCGGCCGGGTATGGCGCGGTGGTGGCGACGGGCGAGTTGTTCGAGCCGTATCAGCTTGTTGACGTCGATGGCGCTGTCGTCACGCCGGCGGCGGTGTTCTTCGTGATTTGCAGGCGTGCGGTCCTACGGCATGGATCTGCTGCGGTGGTTCCGGTTCGTGTGGTCGATGAAGATCGGGGGGGACCGGGCGACCTCGGTAGAGGCCCGCGACTTCTGCTGCTGGCTTCGCCTGGTCGACAAGCCGCATGGGCCGCATTGGCGGCGGCGTGGGCAGGATTTGCCGCAGTCGGTTTCGCCTGCTTCGGTCTCGCGGGCACGAACGGCAGTCCCGAACTCGGTGCGCGCTGGCGCGACCTCGAAGCCGTCGAGCTCGGCGTCACGGCCGGCGCGGTCGGGCGAGCACTGCCCGGCGCCGGGGCATAGGGATTGCGGACGGGATCCACGCTCGGACCCTATCTGCGAATCTAGGGCGAACCGCAGGTTTGCGCATAGTGTCGTATCACGTAGCTGCGGGGACTCGAATCGTGACGACGAGTGCCCGGTGGTCGGATGCCGGGATCTCGACACTGGCAGCCGACGTCGCGACGGCGCCGCGGGTCAGGACGTGAT
>JALZAI010000149.1 GCA_030948475.1 Actinomycetota bacterium | reverse complement strand
GCGACCAGCCCGGCGGCGTCGCGCTTGAGAGATGCGGCGACCGCGGGGTCCAGATCGGACGGGTCACCCGGCGGCATGCATCGATTGTGCCGTGCTCAGCCGTCGTGACCCACGGCGTCCACCGCGGGTAGCCACACCGTCACGGTGCTGCCGCCCTCAACCGTGCTGTCGAAGCGCACCGTCCCGCCGTGCGCATGCACGATGGACGCGACGATCGACAGGCCGAGCCCGGTGCCACCGCGTCCTCGGGAGCGTGCCTTGTCGGCGCGCCAGAAGCGCTCGAACACATGTGCGGCTTCCTCGGGAGGTAGGCCGGGACCGCCGTCGAGCACCTGCACTGCCACGCCGGGGCCGTCGGCTAACGCGCGAACCCGGATCGGCGCCTCGGGACGGGTGTGCACGGCGGCGTTGTTGACCAGGTTGCGCACGACCCGCAGCAGTTGGTCGTTGTCGCCGATCACCTGATGAGCGGCACTCGCTTCCATTGCGATCTGCCGGCCGGGAAATGCAGCGCGGGCGCCGTTCACCGCGTCTGCGATCAGTTCTGCAACGTCCACCAACTCCCGCGACCGGAGGTCGCTGCGGTCGCCGCGCGCGAGCATCAGCAGGTCCTCCACCAGCCGGGACATGCGCATCCCTTCGGCCTCGATGCGCCCGAGATTGCCGTCGTCGACGTCGCCTGCTTTCTCGGCGCCAGCCGCACGCTGCATGCGGGCCAGCTCGGCGTAGCCGCGGATCGACGTCAGCGGGGTGCGCAGTTCGTGCGAGGCATCGGCCAGGAAGCGCCGCATCCGCTCCTCGCTCTCGACCCGTGCGGCGAACTGCGTCTCGACCGCAGCGAGCAGCGTGTTCATCGACTCGGCGAGCTGGCCGACCTCGGTGCCTTGCTCGGTGACCGGGACGCGCCGGTCCAGACCCGTGCCCTCGGGCGAGAGCTCGGCCGCCACGTCCTGCGCGGTGTTGGTGACCCGGTTGAGCCCGCGCAGGCTGAACCGGACGCCGTAGGTCGTGGCGAGCACGGCGATGATCGCCACAGCTCCCCCGATGATCAACTCGAGGGCAACGAGGCGGCCCAGGGTGCGCGACACCTCGTCGGTGGACAACCCGCTCACCACGACAAGTGAGCGGTTGGGCTGCTGGGACAGCACCCGGGTGCTCACCCGCAGCTCGACCCCGTCGGTCGTTGTCAGCGTCTCGGTGCCGGCAGGATTTGCGACGAGTGACCTGCGCTGCTCGACGCTGAGCTGCATCGCGCGCAACGATGCATCCGAATGCACCGTGCTTGCGACGTTGCCCTCGGCGTCGAGCAGCGTGAACCACTCGGTCTGCGGTGCGCGGTACTGGCCTGGGCCGCTGAGCGAACAGGGCGACTCGCCAGTTCGCACGCAGATTTCGACGTGTCCCAGGTTTCCGCTGGCGATCGGGCCCAGCTGCTGGTCGAGCCGGCCGATCAGGAACGAGCGGAGCGCGAAATAGGTGCCGATGCCGACCAGAGTGACCACCGTGACGGCCAGGCCCACGACGCCGACCACCAGGCGGGCACGCAGGCTCCGCGGGCCCCACCGGAGCGAGCGCGCTCGCGGTGCTCCGGTCCCGATGGGAGCCGGCGCCGGGGACGTCGTCGGCTCGATGGTCATCTGGGTCAGCGTGTCAGTCGCCGCGAGGTGGCGACTGTGCGTCGGTCTATGAGCGGGGCGCCTTGATGACGTAGCCGGCCCCGCGGATCGTGTAGATGAGCTTCGGTTCGGCTGAATCGATCTTCTTGCGCAGGTAGCCGATGTAGAGCTCGACGATGTTGGACTGGCCCTGGAAGTCGTACTTCCACACCCGGTCCAGGATCTGCGCCTTGGAGAGCACGACGCGCTCGTTGCGCATGAGGTAGCGCAACAACTCGAACTCGGTGGCAGTCAGGTGCACCTCGACGCCGCCTCGGGTGACCTCGTGGCTGTTCTCGTCCAGCTCCAGGTCGGCGACGCGCAGCACCCCGTCACGAAGCTCGTCGGGCGTCGAGCGGCGCAGCACGGCGTGCACGCGGGCGAGCAGCTCCTCGATGCTGAACGGCTTGACCACGTAGTCGTCGGCGCCGGCCCGCAGCCCGCCTACCCGATCGGTGGCGGTGTCGCGAGCGGTCAGAAAGATCACCGGTACCTGCGATCCGGCTGCTCGCAACGCCTGCAGCACGCCGAACCCGTCGCGTCCGGGCATCATCACGTCCAGCACGATGAGATCGGGGTCGTAGTCGACGATTTTCTCGAGGGCAGCGGTGCCGCTGTCGGCGGTCATCGTCTCGAACCCGTCGAACCGCAGCGCCGAGGACACCAGGTGCGTGACGTTGTCCTCGTCGTCGACGACGAGAACCCGCCGCTTGGTTGCGCGGTTGACCACTGCTGCGCTCATGCTGATCTCCCTCGGTCGGACGTGTGCGCTGGCTGTATCCAGACTGAGTGCGTGACCTGAGCGTCTACTGGGTGGTACCTGAGAATAGCTTAGGCGCGCTACCGTCCGAGGGAAATAGTGGTTCGTGCGCCGTCTGAGCGCCGGTCAGCGAACCACGATTGCCGCGGCACGCAGGGCGTCCTTGACCGCGCCCACGGTTAGCTCGCCGAAGTGGAAGACGCTCGCGGCGAGCACCGCGTCCGCCCCCGCCCGTACCGCCGGGGCGAAATCGGCGAGCGCGCCCGCGCCCCCGCTGGCAATGACGGGCACGCAGACAGCGGCGCGGACCAGCCGGATCAGCTCGAGGTCGTAGCCATCCTTCGTCCCGTCGGCGTCCATCGAGTTGAGCAGAATCTCGCCGGCCCCGAGCTCGCTCGCCTGACGGGTCCAGTCGATCGCGTCGATGCCGGTGCCGCGCCGGCCGCCGTGCGTGGTCACCTCGAAGCCGCTCGGGGTCGACTCGCTGCCGACCGGAACCCGGCGTGCGTCGAGCGAGAGCACCAGCACCTGGCGTCCGAACCGCCGCGCGATCTCAGCGAGCAGGGCGGGACGGGCGATCGCCGCGGTGTTCACACCGATCTTGTCCGCACCCGCGCGCAGCAGCTCGTCGACATCCTGCACGCTGCGCACGCCGCCACCCACCGTCAGCGGGATGAACACCTGCTCGGCGGTGCGCCGCACGACGTCATACGTCGTTTTCCGCCACCCAGAGGACGCGGTGATGTCGAGGAAGGTCAGCTCGTCGGCACCTTGCGCGTCATAGCGTTGGGCCAGCTCGACCGGGTCGCCGGCATCGCGCAGTCCGGTGAAGTTCACCCCCTTGACCACCCGTCCGGCATCCACGTCCAGGCACGGGATCACGCGGACAGCGACGGTCACACGCTCATTCTCGCAGCGCGTCTTGGTGGGAGCGCGGCGGCGAGCTGTCGCGCGCGGAACGTCCGACCGCTATTGCGGCAAGCGTCTAGCGCCGTTCAGCGCACTGCGGCCAGGGCCTCCGGGAGCGTGAACGCCCCGGCGTAGAGCGCCTTGCCGACGATCGAGCCCTCGACGCCTTCGACCGACGCGATCGCACGTAGGTCGTCGAGGGAGGAGACGCCGCCGCTCGCGACGACCGCAGCCGACGTCCGGGCGCAGACGTCGCGCAGTAACTGCAGGTTCGGACCGGTGAGCGTGCCGTCGCGGTGCACATCAGTGACGACGTAGCGGGCGCAGCCGTCGGCGTCCAATCGGGCCAGGGTCGACCAGAGGTCGCCACCGTCTTGGGTCCAGCCGCGAGCCGCCAGCATGTTGTTGCGGACGTCGAGCCCGACCGCTATCTTCTCGCCGTGCCGGGCGATCACGTCGCGCACCCAGTCCGGTGATTCCAGCGCGGCTGTGCCGAGATTCACGCGCGCGCACCCAGTCGCGAGCGCGGCGTCGAGCGAGGCGTCGTCGCGGATCCCACCGGACAGCTCGACAGCGATGTCCAGCCGCTGCACGACGTCGGCCAGCTGCGCCCGGTTGTCGCCGCGTCCGAACGCCGCGTCGAGGTCGACCAGATGGATCCACTCGGCACCGTCGCGCTGCCATGTCAGCGCCGCCTCGAGCGGGTCGCCGTAGGAGGTCTCGGACCCGGCCACTCCCTGGACGAGGCGCACCGCCGCGGCGCCAGCCACGTCCACGGCAGGCAGCAGCGCGAAGCTCATGAACCTCTCCGATCGAAGAAGAGCAGGACCAGCATCGGACCGGCCACGACGAATACCAGCGCGGTGACGACCACATAGGTGACCGAACCGGTGAACAGGTATACGAGCAGCAACGTCGCCAAAACGAGCGTGCACAGCGCGCCGATCGTCTCACGCCGGCGGTGGAAAGACGGCCCGTGCTGCCACAACCGCAACCTGCGCCAGGTCTGCGAGCGGCGCTCTCGGCGGCTGCGGCGGGCCATTGTTTTCGCCTGCGCGGCCCGCTCGGCCTCGGCACGCGTGATCGCGGCTGCCCGCCGCTCCGCCCGCGCAACCGCGCGCTGCTTACTCATCGCCCGTCCCTGAGCGCGAGCTCACAGTGTCTCCAGCCAGTTGCCCAGCACGGTCGCGCCCGCGTCACCGGACTTCTCCGGATGGAACTGCGTAGCGCTCACCACGCCATTCTCGACTGCGGACACGAACGGCTCGCCGTGCTCTGTACGGCTCACCTGGCCCGTCGTATCGCGCACCGCGTAGGAGTGGACGAAGTAGAACCGGGTTTCCGCGTCGAGTCCCGCGAACAGCATCGAGCCGGCCGGCGCCTCGACGGTGTTCCACCCCATGTGCGGCAGCACCGGCGCCCGTAACTGCTCGACGCGTCCGGCCAGCACCGCGAGTCCGGCGGTCTCGACACCGTGCTCCACGCCCGCATCGAATAGCACCTGCATCCCGACGCAGATCCCGAGGACGGGACGGCCCGCAGCCACGCGCTGCGCGATCGCGCAGCCGCCGCCGACCACGCGCAACCCCGCCATGCACGCGGCGAAGGCGCCCACGCCCGGCACGACCAAGCCGTCCGCGTCCATGGCAGCGCTCGCGTCGGCAGTGACGGTGACGTCGGCCCCGACCCGTTCCAGGGCGCGGTGCGCGGAGCGGAGATTGCCCGACCCGTAGTCGAGGACGACGACGCGCTTCAGAGACTGCCCTTCGTGGACGGCACGCCCGGTACGCGCGGATCGATCTCGACCGCGGTGCGCAGGGCTCGGGCAACCGCCTTGTACTGCGCCTCGGTCACGTGGTGCCAGTCGCGTCCAGAATGCACGAGGACGTGCAGCGCCACCGCTGCGTGATAGGTGAATGACTCGAACACATGGCGGGTGAGCGTGCTGGCGTAGTCCGGCCCGATGGTCGGTGGTGCGCCCTCGGGTTCGGAGTGCACGAGGTACGGGCGCCCGGATAGGTCGACCGCGGCCTGCACCAGGCACTCGTCCATCGGGATCAGCGCGTCGCCGAAGCGGCGCGTGCCGGACTTGTCGCCGGCAGCCCGCGCGAAGGCCTGGCCCAGCGCGATCGCGGTGTCCTCGACCGTGTGGTGCGCGTCGACGCGCAAGTCGCCCTCGACCTGGACCGTCAGGTCGAACAGCGCGTGCATGCCGAAGCCGGCGAGCATGTGGTCGTAGAAGCCCACGCCGGTCGAGACATCGGTGCGCCCAGCCCCGTCGAGGTTGATCTCGACCAGAACCTTGGTCTCCTTCGTCTGCCGCTCGATGCGACCCGTTCTAGACACTGCATACCTCTTCCAACGCGGCGCGGAATGCCGCCATCTCCGCGGAAGTGCCGATGGACACGCGTAACCAGCCGTCCGGACCAGTTTCCCGGATCAGCACCCCACGGTCGAGCAGGCCCTGCCAGATGGAGTGCCGGTCAGGAAATCTTCCGAACAGGACGAAGTTGGCGTCGGTGTCCGCGGCATCCAAACCGACACCGCGCAACCAGTCGACGGTACGGTCGCGCTCGGCGCGCAGCTCGTCGACGGTGTGCAACAGCTCGCCTGCGTGGGCCAGCGCCACCCTCGCGACGACCTGCGAGATCGAGGAGAGGTGATAGGGCAACCGGACGATGCGCAGCGCGTCCACCACGGCAGGATCGGCTGCCAGGTAACCGATCCGCGCGCCCGCGAGCGCGAACGCCTTGCTCATCGTGCGCGTCACCACCAGGCGCGGGCGCCCCGGCAGCAGCGAGACCGCACTGCGCGTGCCGGCGCGACGGAACTCCGCGTACGCCTCGTCAACGACGACAATTCCCGGCGCGGCGTCGAGCAGTGTCTCGAGCAGCGACAGCGGCAACGCCGTTCCGGTCGGATTGTTCGGCGAGGCAAGCAGCACCACGGACGGCCGGTGCTCGCGGATGGCCCGCACCGCCCCTTCGGTGTCGATCGCGAAGTCCACGTCGCGTCGACCGAGCACCCAGCCGGTGTGCGTGTCGCGCGCGTATTCCGGATACATCGAATAGGTCGGCGCGAACGACAGCGCGCAACGACCCGGTCCACCGAACGCGAGCAGCAGTTGCTGCATCACCTCGTTGGAGCCGTTGGCCGCCCAGACGTTATCGGCGCACAGCTCGGATGCGCCGTCGGCGTTGAGGTAGGTCGCCAGGTCGGCGCGTAACAGCACGGCGTCCCGGTCCGGATAGCGATTCAATGAGCGCGCCACGTCGGCTACCGCGTCAGCGATGTCGGCGATCACGGCATCGCTTGGTGGGTACGGGTTCTCGTTGACGTTGAGCGCGACCGCGACGTCGAGCTGCGGTGCGCCGTAGGGCCGTTCGCCGCGCAGCTCGTCGCGGATTGGCAGCTCGTCCAGCGTCGTCACGACCGAGCCTCGCAGCGCTCGTTCGGCCGCCAAAGGTCAATCACACTGGTTCGCTCACTGCGTTCGCTCACGACAGCCGTACCGCGACGGCCGCGCCGTGCGCGGGCAGGTCTTCCGCTACGGACAGCGCGAGCACGTGCGGTGCCACCTCGGCCAGGGCCGCCGCACTGTATTCGACCAGATGTACGCCTCTGAGGAAGGTCTGGACCGACAGTCCGGACGAGTGCCGCGCCGTGCCGCCCGTCGGCAGCACGTGATTCGAGCCGGCGCAGTAGTCGCCGAGTGACACCGGGGAGTGCGGGCCGACAAAGATGCAGCCGGCGTTGCTGACCCGTTCGGCCCAGCGCCGGGCGTCGACGGTGATCACCTCGAGGTGCTCGGCGGCGTACGCGTCCACGACCGCTAGACCCTGCTCGAGATCGCCGACGAGGACGATGGCCGACTGCTGTCCGCTCAGCGCAGCACGGACCCTCTCGACGTGCCACGTCCGCTCGAGTTGCCGCTTCAGCTCGCCGTCGACAGCGTCGGCCAGCTCGACCGAATCGGTGACCAGGACCGAGGCCGCCAGCGTGTCGTGCTCGGCCTGGCTGATCAGATCCGCCGCGACGTGCACCGGATCCGCCGTCGCATCGGCGAGGATCGCGATCTCGGTCGGCCCGGCTTCGGAGTCGATGCCAACGACACCGCGGACCAGCCGTTTGGCCGCGGCCACGTAGATGTTGCCCGGTCCGGTGATCAGGTCCACCGGCCCGATCCCGAGCTCTTCGGCGCCGTAGGCAGCCAGGGCGATGGCCTGCGCGCCGCCGACGGCGTACACCTCGTCGACGCCGAGCAGGGCACACGCGGCGAGGACGGTCGGGTGCGGCCGTCCGCCGAATTCTTGCTGAGGGGGCGAGAACACCACGATCGATCCGACTCCGGCGACCTGGGCCGGTACGACGTTCATCACCACGCTGGACGGGTACACGGCGAGGCCGCCGGGCACGTACAGGCCGACTCGGGGGACGGCGATCCAGCGCTCGGTCACGCTGCCGCCGGGCACCACCTGGACCGCGACCTCCTCGCGGCGCTGCGCCTCATGGACGATGCGGGCGCGGCGGATCGACTCGGCCAGCGCGTCGCGAACCGCGGGATCGAGCGTGGCGAGAGCATCGCCAAGCGCTGCTGTGGACACGCGCGGCTCCCCGACGTCCACCCCGTCGAAGCGCAGCGTCGCCTCGCGCGCGGCGGCGTACCCGCGCAGGGCGACGTCCTCGACCAAGGGAGTGACGGTAGCGAGCGCAGCACGTACGTCGAGCTCGGCACGGGGAACGGTCCGGCGCAGTTCGGCCGGCCCCGCGGCGCTCAGGTCGAGCCGCCGCATCGGCCGAGCCTCGCTTCGCTCGTTCGGCCGGCAAAGCCCGGTCGCACCGGTTCGCTCGCAAGCTTCGCTCACGCCTGCCAACTGTACGGCCGGGCTACCGTGGGCGGATGGCCGTGCTGCTGCCCCTGTTTCCGCTCGGCCACGTCCTGTTGCCCGGTTCGCCGTTGCCGTTGCGCGTGTTCGAGGAGCGCTACCGGCAGCTGATGCAGGACGTCGCGGGCGACGGCGGCGACCGGCGCTTCGGAGTGGTGGCGCTCAGCGCCGGACTGGAGGTCAGGTCCGCGCTGACGGCTGGTGAGCAGGAGTTCGCCCGGATAGGGACGGTCGCCGAGATCATGGAGGCGCAGCTCACCGCGGACGGCGCCGGTGCCTTGGTCGCCGTCGGCAGTCAGCGCTTTCGCATCAACCGGATCATCGATGCCGGCAAGCTCTACCTGCAGGCCGATGTCGACTATCTGGACGAGCCGGTCGGCGAGCTGCCGGATACGCTGCCCGACTCGGCGCGGGCGCTGGCCATTGAGTACGCCCGGCTGTTGTCTCGGCTGACCGGGGTCCAGCCGGAGACCGAGCCCTACCCGAGCGACCCGGCGGTGCTCTCGTACCGCATCGCGCTGGAAGCCCCGCTTGATCCGGCGGACCGGCAGGTGCTGCTGGAGCAGGAGACCGCGGCCGAACGCCTGCACCGGTTAGTGCGGCTCCTGCGCCGGGAAGTCGTGCTGTTGCGCCAGACCCGGACCATCGCCGTGGCGCCGAGCGTCCTGTTCGCCGCCCTGCGCGCCCACTGACAGCTCCGCCGGAGGTGGTGGCATGTCGCGGCGGCGGCGGGCCGCGTCGTAGGCCGGGTCCGGTCTGCCCAAGTCGTCCGCCGGGGCGAACGCGACCAACAGCGCGTAGCACAGTACTGCGATCGCAGCCTCGACGAAGTAGCCGCTGGTCAGCTGCAGGTGCAACTCGAGATGCGAGATGACAATGCCGGTCGGCGCGTCATCGGTCCCGCCGCCGACCGCATTGCCGACTATGCCGGTGAGCCAGGCGCCCGCCAGCGCGCTCCCGACGAGCCCGAGCACCATCCCCGGTCCGCGTGCGGAACGGACGAGCCACGCGCCGATGCCGGAGACGGCACCGACGACAACCGCGATCAGGACGAACCGCGCGTCGGCCGACAGGAAGGCCTCACTCTCCTGGCGCTGCAGACCGTCGCCGACCTGGACTCCGGCTGGGACGGGCGGGCTCCACCAGGCCCAGACGACGCCGAGCAGTGCCCCCGCGGTCATCATGATCACAATCAGGACCGCGATTGGACGTAGCCGGGTGATCAGGTCCGATACCGGCTCCCTCGGTTCGTCCGGGTTGAGCACGCCCTACCTCGCTTCGCTCGTTCGGGCGGCAAAGCCCCGAGGCCCATGGCTCGCTCGCAAGCGTCGCTCACATCTACCTCGCTTCGCTCGTTCGGGCGGCAAAGCCCCGAGGCCCATGGCTCGCTCGCAAGCGTCGCTCACATCTACCTCGCTTCGCTCGTTCGGGCGGCAAAGCCCCGAGG
>JALZAI010000137.1 GCA_030948475.1 Actinomycetota bacterium | reverse complement strand
TCGACCAGCGGGTCCGCGAGGCGGGCGACGACGGCCGCCCGATCATGCTGTCCGATCTCGCCTCGTCCGCGGCGCAGGCAATGGCGTCCGTGGCCGAGCGCCTCGCGCAGCGGCAGAGCAGCCTGGTCGGGCGCTCGCTGGGGCTATCCCCGGCCCGCTAGCTTAGGTGGCGTCGGTGTCGTACGGGGCTTGCTCGCCGCGGCCCAGCGGTTGCTGCGGCGCCGGGATGTGCTGAGCCGGCTTCTGCAGCGAGACGGGCTCGTCCTCGTCGTCGTTGAACACATCGCGCATGGAGCGGGTCGGGTTCATCGAGCGAAGCTCGTCCTCGTCGCCGAGGATCGCCCGCCGCAAGGCGGTGCGCGGGTTCAGGTTGCGCAGGTCCACGTCGGCGAATTCGGGGCCAAGCTCGTCGCGCAGCTGGGTGCGGGCGCCGGTGGCCATGTCGCGTAGGGTGCGCAGCATCCGTCCCGCGTCGCGGGCCAGGCCCGGCAGTCGATCCGGGCCGAGCACGATGAGCCCCACGATCGCCAGGATGACGAGCTCCATCGGGCCGATGTTGAACACGGGCCCAGTCTAGGTGCTCAGTCAGCCCGCGCCGAGACGAACCGTCGCCGACTTCTTAGCCGAACCGCGGAAGTACGTCACACCGATCCGGTCCTGCGGCTTGTGTTCCTGGACGATCACGACGAGCTGGTCGTAACTCAGGATCGGATGGCCGTCGGCGATCACGATAACGTCACCGTTTCGTAAGCCCGCCCGCGCGGCCGCGCCCTTGGGCACGACCTGCTCGAGGTAGGCCCCCGCCTGCAGGTTGGCGGCGACCGTGCGGCCCTGGGCGTCGAGCGAGCCGTGCGCGGCCTTGCCGGACTTGATCAGCTGCTCGGCGACCCCGCGGGCGTAGTCGATCGGTATCGCATACCCTATGCCGCTGGCCTGCGCGGACTGCCCCGAGCCGGTGCTGGACAGCGCGGCCGCCGAGTTGATACCGACTACGGCGCCTGCGGCGTCCACCAGCGCGCCGCCCGAGTTGCCCGGGTTGATGGCGGCGTCGGTCTGGATCGCTTCCAGATAGGCGTCCGAGGCGCCGTTGTCGCCGAACACGTGCACCGCGCGATTGAGCGCGGAGACTATTCCGGCGGTGACCGTCCCCTCCAGGCCGAGTGGCGAACCGATCGCAATGACCGGGTCGCCGACCGCGAGCTGCGCAGACTTACCCAGCGTCGCCACGGTCAGGCTCGGCTGCGGGACCTTGAGCACTGCGAGGTCGCTGATCGCGTCGCGTCCGACGATCTCGGCGTTCGCGGTGTCTTCGTTGGAGAACGTGACGACGATCGAGCCGCCACTCGCGCCGACCGACACCACGTGGTTGTTGGTGAGGACGTAGCCGTGCTTGTCGATTACGACTCCCGAGCCAACGCCGTTCTGGCTGCGGTTGCTGTTGGACACGGCGATGGACACCACTGCCGGCCCGACCCGCTTGGCGATGTCGGCGACCGAACCGGCGCGACGGTTGGCGGGCTTGTCCACCTGCGAGAGCGTGACGTCGCTGCGGTGCAGGACGCCCTGGGCCCGGTCGGCGAGCCAGTACCCCGCGCCTCCGCCGAGGCTCCCCGCGACGAGCGCGACGAGCAGCGCCAGCACGAGCGCACTCAGCCCGAACCGCCCGCGGCCACCGCGCCGACCGCGATCTGGCTCCGGCTCCGCGCTCTCGTCGTCGCCGAGAAATTCCTCGTCGCCGAGGTCGGCCTCCACGTCTTCGTACGGGTCGAGCTGCGCGGGACCGCCGCCGGAGAAGATCGCGCCGCGCCCGAGCCAGAACGGTGCGGACGGATCGCGCCAGGGATCGCGCTCGGCTCCGCGCCGCCACCACGGCGACTCGGGGGCACGTCCGGACGGGTGGATCCGCGAGCCGGGGGCGGGGTCGAAGCCGTCCGCGCTGCCCGGCGACCGTCCAAAGCCGCCCTGGGCTCCCGGTGCGACGATCGGGACGTACATCGGACGGGGGCCGACCCGCTGATCGGCGGGCGGCGCGTAGGCACCTGCCCCGGCGGGGCGGCCGAAGATCTCGCGCTCGGCGGGGGCGGCGGTAGGAGGCGGCGGGGTGTAGTTGGGCGGCTGGGCGCGGGGAGCGAACCCGGCGTCAGCCCCGTCCGGGCGTCGGAACCCAGAGTCGTCCCCAACCGGCTCGGAGGGACCGACCCGCTCGCTCATGCTTTCGAGTCTGCCCCATGGTCGGCTGTCCCGCCCACACGAGTGGCACCTCGGTCACCGGGTAGGGGCGTGCCCCACCAGGTGTGCCAAACGGATCGGACTGTCCGGAGTAGACGGCTGGGTATGTGCCGGCACCGGCGCGGCCGGACCCGGGTCGGCGCTGAGGTGGCTCGCACCCGTGAGCGCCAGGGTGGACGCGACGGCAAGAGCCGCGGTGGTCATCGCGAACGGGCGGATGCCGCGTCCCCGCTTGCGTTCGGACTCTTGCGGGACGAGGGCGGCGGCGC
>JALZAI010000130.1 GCA_030948475.1 Actinomycetota bacterium | reverse complement strand
GATCATGATTATCGGCACGGGAAAAGGCATCGTCATCTCGTTGAGCCGGAAACGCATATGCGCGATAAGCTGACGCAGTTAGCTGCGTTCGTCCGATGCTTGTGAGCGACCGAACTGTGAGCCCCCGAGCCGGTCGCTAAAGGCACGATTCGATGCGACGACGTCGCGAGGGTCCCGGACGAGGTCGATCAACACAGGCTTGAGTCCGGCGTCGATGACGGTCCTGGCGTCGCCCCAGAACTTCTCCGCGTAGCGCGTCACATGGGGCGAGCGTTCGCGCGTCAGGGTGGAGAAGTGTTGCCACAGCCCCGCCAAGCCGCCCTGCCCCAGCGCGCCTCCGTCGACCACCATCGGCTCGAACGGGAGCGGCCCGATTCGTGGATCCCGCCCGTACACGATCTCGTCCATGATGAACTCGGTTGGGTCATCGGGCCCACTCCGGAAATGCGTGATCTGGCCCATCAGGCGCACGAAGTAGGTGAGGTAGCTGTGCTCGTAGCGGTACCTGCGGTCCATGGCGACCTCGGGCGCGGTGGAGAGCAGCTGCATCATCGCTGTACTACCGACCCGCGCGTCCATCATCCGCACCAGGATCGGCACCAGCCCGCCATCCGCAGCCATAGCGCTCCGACTTTATCAATCGGCGCCTGCGTGGCCGTTCAGGACGGCGCGCTCGAGCTGGGCGTGATCCGGTCATCACACCCGAGCGCTCTCAGCGCGGGCGCAGCCCTGCGTCTGCGAGCAGCCGACGCTCGTCGACCTTGCTGGACGAGTTGAGCGGCAGGGAGCTGACCAGTTCGATCCGGTCCGGAAGCATCGAGGCAGGCAATCGCTGCATGGCCGCCGCACGCACGTCGTCGGTGGTGCAGGCGTCCTGCGTCGCGACGAATGCCGCGATGCCCAACTCCGCGCCGTCCGCGTAGGTCACGCAGGTGGCGGCGGTGACGCCGGGCAGGCCGCGGAAAACCTCGCCGAGTTCGACGAGCGAGATGCGTACCGCCCGCCGTTTGATCACCCGATCGGCACGGTCGACGTAGACATAGTTGCCGTCCGGGCGGCGCATGGCGATGTCGCCGGTGCGGTAGAGGGTCTGGCCGGCGACGATGTCCGACCGCAGCACCGATGCGCTGAGCTCGGGTGCGCCCCAGTAGCCGGCCATCAGCTGGACACCGCCGATGTAGAGCTCGCCGGTCCGACCGGAGTCGTCGATGGTGCGTCCATCGCCGTCGACGAGGACAAAGCTGACTCCTGGATGTGGCCGCCCGATGGGAACCGCGTCCCCGGCGATGCCTGCAGGTGTGACCTCGAAGTGACTGGCCATGATCGTTGTCTCGGTCGGGCCGTATCTGTTGAACACTCGCAGCTCCGGCGCGGCGTGCCACAGGCGCGTGACGTCTGCTGCCGAGCAGGCCTCGCCGCCGAGGCCGACGACGCTGAGCGTGGATCCGGCGAGCGTGCCCAGTTGCGGGCTGGCCAGAAGCAACCGCAGGTAGCTGGGCGAGAAGCTGGTCAGGGTGATGTGTTCGCGGGCGATCGTGCTGAAAAAGTAGCGCGGGAACAGCAGCGACTCACGCGGCGAGATGACCAACGAACCGCCTGCCGCCGGCGTCGGAAACAGCGTGCCGAACGAGCCGTCGAAGTGGAACGGCGACACGCACAGGCTGCGCGTGCTCGACGTGAAGCCGACTGCCTCGATGATCGAACGGACGGCTGCGGCGAAAGCCCGTCGACCGATGAGGACACCCTTGGGAGTGCCGGTAGTGCCCGACGTGTAGATCGCATAGGCGGGTCTGTCCGCGGCGTCGATCGCCGGCACGCCGCCTGCGCCGCCGGCAGCTAGGTCGCTCACGTGGACAGCCCGCGGATGCGGGTCAGGCGTCTGTGCGTTGCACAGGATCACCGCAGGCGTGCAGTCATCGACGATTGCCGCGACCCGCGTGGCCGGATCGGTCACAGACAGCGGGATGAAGATCGCACCGATCCACATGCTGGCCAGCGCGGCGACGAGGAAGTCGACCGAGTTCGGCAACTGCAGCCCA